>NZ_JBFBGK010000038.1:0-67138 GCF_040684615.1 Streptomyces sp. NPDC089919 | reverse complement strand
GCCAGCTCACCCACCGAGTGCCCGATCAGCACATCGGCGGTGATCCCCAGCGACTCGACCAGCCGGAACAGCGCCACCTCGACCGCGAACAACGCGGCCTGGGTGTACTCCGTACGGTCCAGCAGCGCGGCCTCGGCCGAACCCTCCGCCGCGAACAGCAGCTCCTTCAGCGACCGGCCGAGCGGGCCGTCCAGGTGCGCGCACACCGCATCGAGGGCGTCGCGGAACACCGGGTATGTGGCTGCAAGTTCGGCACCCATGGCAGGACGCTGCGCGCCCTGCCCGGTGAAGAGGAAACCGGTCTTCCCGGTCACCGGCGCCCGGCTCGGGGCCGGTCCGGCGATCAGACCGTCCAGGGCCGTCAACAGCCCCGCGCGGTCCGCCGCCACCACGGCGGCCCGCCGGTCGAACTGGGCCCGTGAGGCCACCGCCGAGTACGCCACGTCGAGGACGTCCAGCTCAGGCCGCTCGGCGAGGTGCGTCCGCAGTCGGGCCGCCTGCTCCGCCAGCGCCTCCGGGGTCTTGGCCGAGAGCACCACCGGCACCGGACCGGTCGCCGTCGCGGGCGCCGGTGCCTCCGTCTCCGGGGCCTCCTCCAGGATCAGGTGGGCGTTGGTCCCGCTCACACCGAAGGACGACACACCCGCGCGACGGGTCCGTCCGGTCGAGGCGGGCCAGGCCACGGCCTCGGTCAGCAGCTCGACCTCGCCGGCCGACCAGTCGATGTGCGGCGAGGGCGCGTCCACGTTCAACGTCTGCGGCAGCACGCCGTGCTGCATGGCCTTGACCATCTTGATCACACCCGCCACACCTGCGGCGGCCGAGGTGTGACCGATGTTGGACTTGACCGAACCGAGCCGCAGCGGGCCGTGCTCCCGCTCCTGGCCGTAGGTCGCCAGGAGGGCCTGGGCCTCGATCGGGTCACCCAGCCGGGTGCCCGTGCCATGGCCGTCGACGGCGTCGACGTCCGCGGGGCTCAGTCCGGCGTTCGCCAGCGCCTGGCGGATGACCCGCTCCTGCGAGGGGCCGTTCGGAGCCGTCAGACCGTTGCTCGCGCCGTCCTGGTTGACCGCGCTGCCGCGGACCAGGCCGAGGATCCGGTGGCCGTTGCGCCGGGCGTCCGAAAGGCGCTCCAGGACGACGAGTCCCAGGCCGTCGGAGAAGCCGGTGCCGTCCGCGGCGGCCGCGTACGACTTGCACCGGCCGTCCTCCGCCAGACCGCGCTGCCGGCTGAACTCCACCAGGAGGGTGGGGCCGGCCATGACGGTGACGCCGCCGACGAGGGCGAGGGAGCACTCGCCGGAGCGCAGGGCCTGCGAGGCCAGGTGCATCGCGACGAGGGAGGAGGAGCAGGCTGTGTCCACGGACACCGCCGGACCCTCCAGCCCGAGGGTGTAGGCCACCCGGCCGGAGACCACGCTGGTCGTCCCGCCGGTGAGGCGGAAGCCCTCCAGCTCGGGAAGGGCGCCGGCCGGGGTGGCCGCGTAGTCGGACGGGCCGACACCGCAGAAGACGCCCGTGTCACTGCCGCGCAGCTCGGCCGGGTCGAACCCGGCGTCCTCCAGCGCCTCCCACGAGGCCTCCAGCAGCAGCCGCTGCTGCGGGTCCATGGCCAGCGCCTCGCGCGGGCTGATGCCGAAGAAGCCGGCGTCGAAGTCCGTGGCGCCCTGCAGGAAGCCGCCGCCCCGGGCGTACACGGTGCCGAGGTGATCCGGGTCCGGGTGGTACAGCCGCTCCAGGTCCCAGCCCCGGTCGGTCGGCAGGCCCGAGATGCCGTCCCGGCCTTCCGCCACCAACTGCCACAGGTCCTCGGGGGACTTGACCCCGCCGGGGTAGCGGCAGGCCATGCCGACGATCGCCAACGGCTCATCGGTACGAGCGCTCGTGCGCCGGGCCCGGACGGGAGCCGCAGCAGCCTCCACGCCGCCCACTTCAGCCAGCAGGAACCGCGCCACGGCAGAGGCCGACGGGTGGTCGAAGACCAGGGTCGAGGGCAGCCGCACCCCCGAGGCCTGCGTCAGCCGGTTCCGCAGCTCCACCGCACCCAACGAGTCGAAACCCAACTCCTTGAACGCACGATCCGCATCCACCGCAGCCGCCGACGCATGCCCCAGCACCGCCGCCACCTGCGACCGCACCAACTCCAGCACCACCGACTCACGCTCACCCACCGCAACGGCCGCAAGCTGACGCGCCAGCGAACCACCCGCACCAGAGCGACGAACCGGCACCCGCACCAGACCACGGAACAACGCCGGCAACACACCAGCACGCGCCTGCTCCCGCAACACACCCAGATCCAGGAGCACCGGCGCCACCAACGCCACACCCGAACCCACCGCACGATCGAACAACCCCAGACCCAACTCGGTGGGAAGCGCGGAGGTGCCCATCCGTTCCAGGCGGGCGATCTCCGCCTCGTCCAACGTGCCCGACATGCCTGCCGTGTTGGCCCACAGGCCCCAGGCGAGGGAGGTCGCGGGCAGACCCGCGGCCCGCCGGGTCGCCGCCAGGGCGTCCAGGAAGGCGTTCGCCGCAGCGTAGTTGCCCTGACCCGGGCCGCCGATCAACGCCGAGACGGAGGAGAAGAGCACGAACGCCGACAGGTCCATGCCCGCGGTCAGCTCGTGCAGGTGCAGTGCGGCGTCCAGCTTCGGCCGCAACACCCGCTCCACCTGCTCGGCGGTGAGCGAGGCGACCACACCGTCGTCGAGCACACCGGCCGCATGCACGACCGCCGACAGCGGACGGTCCAACGAGCCGATCAGCGCTCCGAGTTGATCGCGGTCCGAGACATCGCACGCGGCCACCCGGACCCGGGCGCCCAGCGCCTCCAGCCCCGCGACCAGCTCCCCCGCACCCTCCGCCGCCGGGCCCCGACGACTCACCAGCAGCATGTCTCGCGCCCCGTGTTCCCGGACGAAATGACCCGCGAACTCGGCACCCAGACCACCGGTACCACCCGTGATCAGGACGATGCCGTCCCGGCCCATCGCGGGTACGTCGGCGGCGGCCGAACCGGCCGCCTTCAGCAGCCGCGGCGCGTACAGCCGCCCGCCACGGACCGCGAGCTGCGGTTCGTCGGCCGCGAGCACCTGCCCCCAGTCGGGCAGGGCGCCGCCCTCGGCATCCGCCTCGCCGTCGAGGTCCACGAGGAGGAACCGGCCCGGGTTCTCGGTCTGGGCACTCCGTACCAGGCCCCAGACCGGAGCCTGGACCAGATCGGGGGCCCCGTCCCCGACGGCGACCGCGTTCCTCGTCACGACGGCCAGCGGCACACCGGACAGCCGGTCCTCCGCCAGCCACCGCTGGAGCAGTCGCAGCGTGTGCAGGGTGACGGTGTGCGCCGGGGCGGCCCCGTCCCCTTCCGGCGTCTCGATCACGGCGACCGCGGCGTCCGGCAGTGCGGCGCCGTCGGCGAGCGCCGCCAACACCGTGTCGTCGAGGAGGGCGATGCGCGGCGCCACGGCGGTTGACCCGCCGGCCGTGATCTCGCTCCAGCCGAGGCGGAACAGGGCGTCGCCCCGCTCCCCCCGCGTGTCGGCGAGCTGCGTACGGTCGACCGTACGGAAGGCCAACTTGGCGACGCTGACGACGGGTTCGCCCTGTTCGGTGAGGACGTCGACCCGGAGCGCGGAGTCTCCGGCGGAGCCGATCCGGACCCGGACCCGGGCCAGCCCGCCCGCGCCGAAGCTCACGCCGGACCAGGAGAACGGCAGCCGCGCCGAGCCGTCGCCCAGGTCGAGCCAGTCGAGGCCGCCGTGGAGCGAGGCGTCGAAGAGCGCCGGGTGGATGCCGAAGCCCTTGGCCGTGGCGGCCTCGTCCTCGGGCAGGGCCACCTCGGCGAAGACCTCGTCACCGTCCCGCCAGGCGGCCTGGAGGCCCTGGAATACGGGGCCGTAGTCGAAGCCGATCTCGGCGAGCCGCGCGTACAGCACGTCTGCGGCGATCGGCTCGGCGTCCACGGGCGGCCAGGCCGCGGGCACCCAGCGCGCCCCCGCGGGCGCCTCGGCCGCCGCGGCGAGCGTGCCGCGGGCGTGGCAGGTCGCCTCCCGCCGGCCGTGGTCGGGGCCGGAGTAGACCGCGACCGGGCGGCGGCCCTCCTCGTCGGGAGCGCCGACGGTCACCTGGATCCGGACGGCCGTGTCCTCGTCCAGGATCAGCGGCGCCTCCAGGACCAGCTCGTCCAGCAGCGGGCTGCCGACCTCGCGGCCGGCCGCACCGGCCAGCTCGACCAGCGCGGTGCCCGGGACGACGATCAGGCCGAGGACCCCGTGGTCCTGCGTCCAGGGGGCGGACTCCTGGGAGAGCCGGCCGGTGAACAGCCACTCGTCCTGGTCGCCGACCCGCACGCCGGCGACCAGGACGGGGTGGTCGACCGGACCGAGGCCGGCCGCGGCCGGGTCCCCGGAGCCGGCGACCGGGGTCAGCCAGTACCGCTCGCGCTGGAAGGCGTACGTGGGCAGCTCGACGCGACGCGCACCGGTGCCCTCGTAGAACGCGGTCCAGTCGACCGGGGCACCGGCCGTGTGGATCTGGCCGAGGAAGCCCGCGAAGGCCTCCACCTCGGAGGTACGGGCCCGCAGGACCGGCACGAAGACGGCGTCGTCGGTGTCCACGGTCTGCTGCGCCAGCGCGGTCAGCACCGCGTCCGGGCCCAACTCCAGGAACCGGGTCACGCCCTCGCCGGCGAGGGTCCGGATGCCGTCGGCGAACCGGACCGCCTCCCGGACGTGCGAGACCCAGTACGCGGGGTCCGTCAGCTCCTGCGACACGAGCCCGCCGGTCAGGTTCGAGACGACCGGGATCCGGGGCTCGTGGAAGGTCAGGCCCTCCGCGACCGCCCGGAACTCCGCCAGCATCGGCTCCATGAGCGGCGAGTGGAAGGCATGGCTGACCCGCAGGCGGGTCGTCTTGCGACCCTGCTCCTGCCAGAGCGGCAACCACTCATCGATCGCAGCCAGTTCACCGGAGACCACCAGCGAGGTCGGCCCGTTGACCGCCGCCACCGACAGCCGGCCCTCGAAGCCGGTGAGGGAATCGACGACCTCGGACTCCGTCGCCTGGACGGCGACCATTCCGCCACCCGCGGGCAGGGCGCCCATCAGGCGGCCCCGCGCGGCCACCAGCGCACACGCGTCCTCGAGCGAGAGCACACCCGCCACATGGGCACTGGCCAGCTCGCCCACCGAGTGCCCGATCAGCACGTCCGCCGTGATGCCCAGCGACTCCAGCAGCCGGAACAGCGCCACCTCGACCGCGAACAACGCAGCCTGTGTGAACTCCGTACGGTCCAACAGCCCGGCCTCGGCCGAACCCTCCGCCGCGAACAACAACTCCTTCAGCGACCGGCCGAGCGGCCCGTCCAGGTGCGCGCACGCCGCATCCAGCGCGTCACCGAACACCAGGTAGGCGGCGGCCAGTTCGGCGCCCATACCGGGCCGCTGCGCGCCCTGCCCCGTGAACAGGAAGGCCGTCTTGCCGGCCACCGGCCCCCGGCCCGCAGCCGGCTCGGCGATCAGCCCTTCCAGGGCCGCCAGCAGACCGTCGCGGTCCGCCGCCACCACGGCCGCCCGCCGGTCGAACTGTGCCCGCGAGGCCACCGCCGAGTACGCCACGTCCAGAACGTCCAGCTCGGGGCGGGAGGCCAGGTGGGCCCGCAGCCGCTCGGCCTGCGCGGTGAGGGCTCCGGGCGTCTTGGCCGAGAGGAGGACCGGGAGCGCCGTCGGGCGGCGGTGGGCCGCCCCCTCGTCGGTGGCCGGCTGCTCCGGAGCCGCCTCGACGATCACGTGTGCGTTGGTGCCGCTCACCCCGAAGGAGGAGACGCCGGCCCGGCGCGGGCGGCCGTCCGTGGCGGGCCAGTCGACCGCCTGGGTCAGCAGCTCCACCTCGCCGGCCGACCAGTCGATGTAGGGGGACGGCTCGTCCACGTTCAGCGTCTGGGGCAGCACGCCGTGCTGCATCGCCTTGACCATCTTGATGATGCCCGCCACGCCCGCGGCGGCGGAGGTGTGGCCGATGTTGGACTTGATCGAGCCCAGCAGCAGCGGGCCGTTCACCCGCTCCTGGCCGTACGTCGCCAGGAGCGCCTGGGCCTCGATCGGGTCACCCAGCCGGGTACCCGTGCCATGGCCCTCCACCGCGTCCACATCCGCGGGCACGAGACCGGCGTTGGCCAGAGCGGCACGGATCACCCGCTCCTGCGACGGACCGTTGGGCGAGGTGAGGCCGTTGCTGGCACCGTCCTGGTTCACCGCGCTTCCACGGATCACACCCAGGACCCGGTGACCGTTGCGCTGCGCGTCCGACAACCGCTCCACCACCAACAGCCCGAGACCGTCGGAGAATCCGGTGCCGTCCGCGGCCGCCGCGTACGACTTGCAGCGACCGTCCTCCGCCAGACCCCGCTGGCGGCTGAACTCCTGAAGGAGGAAGGGGCCGGCCAGCACGGTCACACCGCCGACCAGGGCCAGCGAGCACTCACCCGAGCGCAGGGCCTGCGAGGCCAGGTGCAGGGCGACCAGCGAGGAGGAGCACGCCGTGTCCACGGAGACGGCCGGGCCCTCCAGCCCCAGGCTGTAGGCGATGCGGCCGGAGACCACGCTCGTGGTGCCGCCGGTGAGGCGGAAGCCCTCCAGCTCCGGGGGCGTCGAGGAGCCGTAGTCGGAGGTCACCACGCCGGTGAACACACCGGTGTCGGTGCCGTGCAGCGAGGTCGGGTCCATGCCCGCGTCCTCCAGCGCCTCCCAGGCCGCCTCCAGCAGCAGTCGCTGCTGGGGGTCGGTGGCCAGGGCCTCGCGGGGGCTGATCCCGAAGAAGCCGGCGTCGAAGTCGCCCGCGCCGGCGAGGAATCCGCCGCCCCGTGTGGTCACCGTCCCGGCGTGGTCGGGGTCGGGGTGGTACAGCCGCTCCAGGTCCCAGCCGCGGTCGGCAGGCAGACCCGAGATCGCATCCCGGCCTTCGGCGACCAACTGCCAGAGCTCGTCAGGCGAGTTGACTCCCCCGGGGTAGCGGCAGGCCATGCCGACGATCGCCAACGGCTCATCGGTACGAGCGCTCGTGCGCCGGGTACGCACCGGAGCGGCGGCGGCCTCCACGCCGCCCACTTCAGCCAGCAGGAACCGCGCCACGGCGGAGGCAGACGGGTGGTCGAAGACCAGGGTCGAGGGCAGCCGCACCCCCGAGGCCTGCGTCAGCCGGTTCCGCAGCTCCACCGCACCCAACGAGTCGAAACCCAACTCCTTGAACGCACGATCCGCATCCACCGCAGCCGCCGACGCATGCCCCAGCACCGCCGCCACCTGCGACCGCACCAACTCCAACACCACCGACTCACGCTCACCCACCGCAACGGCCGCAAGCTGCCGCGCCAGCGAACCACCCGCACCAGAGCGACGAACCGGCACCCGCACCAGACCACGGAACAACGCCGGCAACACACCAGCACGCGCCTGCTCCCGCAACACACCCAGATCCAGGAGCACCGGCGCCACCAACGCCACACCCGAACCCACCGCACGATCGAACAACCCCAGACCCAACTCGGTCGGGAGGGCTCCGACGCCCTGCCGGGCCAGCCGGGCCAGCTCCGTCTCGTCCAGGGCGGCGGTCATCCCGGTCGCGTTCCCCCACAGGCCCCAGGCCAGGGAGGTCGCGGGCAGTCCGGCGGCCCGGCGCGAGGCGGCCAGGGCGTCCAGGAAGGCGTTCGCCGCAGCGTAGTTGCCCTGACCCGGGCCACCGATCAGTGCGGACACCGAGGAGAAGAGCACGAACGCGGCGAGCTCCGTATCCGCGGTCAGTTCGTGCAGGTGCATCGCCGCATCCAGCTTCGGCCGCAACACCCGCTCCACCTGCTCGGCGGTGAGCGAGTCGATCACACCGTCGTCGAGGACGCCGGCCGCATGCACGACCGCCGACAGCGGGCCGTCCAACGTCGCCACCAGGTGGCTCAGTTGGGTCCGGTCGGCCACGTCACACGCGACCACCCGCACCTCGGCGCCGGCCGTCTCCAGGTCCGCGACCAGCTCGGGCGCACCCTCGGCAGCGATGCCGCTGCGGCTGACCAGCAGCAGGCTGCCGGCCTGTCCGGACTCCACCAGATGGCGGGCGACCAGGGCTCCGAGGCCACCGGTGCCGCCGGTGATCAGGACCGTGCCCTCCAGACGGGCCGGGCGCTCCTGCGTACCCTCCGCCCGGACCAGTCGGGGCGCCAGCAGACGCCCCTCACGTACCGCGAGCTGCGGCTCGTCGCCCGAGAGGAGGGCGTTCCAGTCGGGCTCGGCGGAGCCGGTGCCCAGGTCGGCGAGGACGAAGCGCCCCGGGTGCTCGGACTGGGCGCTGCGCACCAGACCCCACACGGGCGCGACGGCCAGGTCCGGGGCCTCGTCGCCGACGGCCACGGCCCCCCGGGTCGCGAGCACGAGCCGGGTCTGCGCCGGGAGGTCTGCGGCCAGCCACTGCTGGAGGAGCGTGAGCGTGTGCAGGGTGAGGGCGTGGGCCGCTTCGGCGACGGGGCCGGCCGGGGCCTCGATCAGGGCGACCACCGCGTCGGGGGCCGGCGCGCCGGCGTCCAGGGCACGGGTGAGCGCGGTCAGGTCGATGGGGCCGTCCGGATGCCCCAGCACCTCGACGGTGAGGGGCGCGGGGCCCTGCTCCGGGGTGACCGGGGCCCAGTCCAGCCGGAACAGCGCGTCACGGCCGTCCCGTTGGGCGCCGGCGAGTTGCTGTTCGGTGACGGGGCGGACCGCGATGGAGCTGACGGAGACGACCGCGGCGCCCGTTTCGTCCACCGCGTCGAGACGCAGCGCGGACTCACCGCCGGCGGAGGCCCGTACCCGCAGCCGGGTGGCGCCGCGGCTGCCGAGCCGTGCGCCGGACCAGCTGAACGGCATCTTCCGCTCGCCGTCCGCGCCGTCGAGGAGCAGCACCGCGGCGCCGCTCTGCAGCGCGGCGTCGAAGAGGGCAGGGTGCAGCCCGAAGCCGGCGGTGGCGGCGCCGTCGGGCAGCTCGACCTCCGCGTAGACGTCGGATCCGTCGCGCCACAGGGCGCGCAGGCCCTGGAAGACCGGGCCGTAGTCGTAGCCGATCTCGGTGAGGCGGGCGTACGCCTCCTCGACGGACACCGGCTCCGCGTCGGCCGGGGGCCAGTGCGCGGCCCAGTGCGCGGCGGGTCCGGTGCCCCCGGCCGGCTCGGCGGCGAGGGTGCCCCGGGCGTGGCAGACCGCCTCGGGGGCCGGCTCGGCGCCGCCCTCCGGGCGGGAGTAGATCGCGAGGGAGCGGCGACCGTCGTCGTCGGGCTCGCCGACGGTGACCTGCACCTGCACCGGGCGGCCCTCGACCAGGATCAGCGGGGCCTCCAGCACCAGCTCCTCGACCACGGGCGCGCCCGTCCGGCGGCCTGCTTCCAGGGCCAGCTCGATGTGGGAGGTACCGGGCACCACCATGGTGCCGAGCAGGACGTGCTCGGCGGTCCAGGGGTGGGACTCGGTGGACAGCCGGCCGGTGAACAGCCACTCGTCCCGGTCCCCGATCCGCACCTCGGCCGCGAGGACGGGGTGGCCCACCCTGCCGAGCCCGGCGGCGGCCGGGTCTCCCGTACCGGAGCCCGGCGCGAGCCAGTACCGCTCCCGCTGGAAGGCGTACGTGGGCAGCTCGACGCAGCGGGCACCGGTACCGGCGTAGAACGCGGTCCAGTCGACGGCGATACCCGCGACGTGCGCCTGCCCCAGGAAGGCGGCGAAGGCCTCCGGCTCCGGCGTACGGGCCCGCAGGACCGGCACGAAGACGGCGTCCTCGGTGTCCACGGTCTGCTGGGCCAGCGCGGTCAGCACCGCGTCCGGACCCAGCTCCACGAACCGGGTCACACCCTCGCCGGCCAGCGTCCGCACACCGTCCGCGAACCGGACCGCCTCCCGGACGTGCGAGACCCAGTACGCGGGGTCCGTCAGCTCCCGGGTCACCAGGCCGCCGGTCACGTTCGAGACGACCGGAATCCGGGGCTCGTGGAAGGTCAGACCCTCCGCGACCGCCCGGAACTCCGCCAGCATCGGCTCCATCAACGGCGAGTGGAAGGCATGACTGACCCGCAGCCGGGTCGTCTTCCGCCCCTGCTCCTGCCAGAACGGCAACCACTCATCGATCGCGGCCAGTTCACCGGAGACCACCAACGAGGTCGGTCCGTTGACCGCGGCCACCGACAGCCGGCCCTCGAACCCGGCCAGGGACGCCAGGACCTCGTCCTCGGTCGCCTGCACCGCGACCATCCCACCGCCGACGGGCAGTGCACCCATCAGCCGCCCCCGGGCCGCCACCAACCGGCACGCGTCCTCAAGGGACAACACACCCGCCGCATGGGCACTGGCCAGCTCGCCGACCGAGTGCCCGATCAGCACATCAGCCGTCACACCCAGCGACTCCACCAGCCGGTACAGCGCCACCTCGACCGCGAACAACGCAGCCTGCGTGAACTCCGTACGGTCCAACAGCGCGGCTTCCGCGGAACCCTCCGCCGCGAACAACAACTCCTTCAACGACCGGCCCAACAGCCCGTCGAGCACAGCACAGACCGCATCCAGAGACTCCGCGAACACCGGGTAGGAGGCCGCCAGTTCGGCACCCATCCCAGGCCGCTGCGCACCCTGCCCCGTGAACAGGAAGGCGGTCTTGCCCACCACCGGCCCCCGGCCCGCGGTCCGCTCGGCGATCAGCCCCTCCAGGGCCGCCAGCAGCCCGTCGCGGTCCGCGGCCACCACCGCCGCCCGCCGCTCGAACTGCGCCCGCGACACCACCGCCGAGTACGCCACGTCCAGCACAGCCAGCTCGGGCCGCTCGGCAAGGTGCGCCCGCAGCCGCTCGGCCTGCGCGACCAGCGCCTCCGGGCTCTTGCCGGAGAGGACCACGGGCACCGGGCCCGTGGCGGGGGTCGTCGCCGGGGCCTCGGGGGTTTCGGCGGCCGGGGCCTCCTCCAGGATCAGGTGGGCGTTGGTCCCGCTGATGCCGAAGGAGGACACGCCCGCCCGGCGCGGGCGGCCGTCCGCGGCGGGCCACTGCACCGCCCGGGTCAGCAGCTCGACCTCACCGGCCGACCAGTCGATGTGCGGCGAGGGCGCATCCACGTTCAGCGTCTGCGGCAGCACACCGTGCTGCATCGCCTTCACCATCTTGATCACACCCGCCACACCGGCCGCAGCCGAGGTGTGACCGATGTTGGACTTGATCGACCCCAGCCGCAGCGGGCCGTTCACCCGCTCCTGGCCGTACGTCGCCAACAGCGCCTGCGCCTCGATCGGATCACCCAGCCGGGTACCCGTGCCATGCCCCTCCACCGCGTCCACATCCGCGGGCGACAGACCGGCATTGGCCAGTGCGGCACGGATCACCCGCTCCTGCGACGGACCGTTCGGGGCGGTCAGGCCGTTGCTCGCACCGTCCTGGTTGATGGCGCTGCCCTTGATGACGGCGAGTACCCGGTGGCCGTTGCGGCGGGCTTCGGAGAGCCGTTCCAGGACGACCAGGCCGACGCCGTCGGAGAAGCCGGTGCCGTCGGCGCCGGCCGCGTACGGCTTGCAGCGGCCGTCCTCGGCCAAGCCCCGCTGGCGGCTGAACTCCTGGAGGAGGAAGGGGCCGGCCAGCACGGTCACGCCACCGACCAGGGCCAGCGAGCACTCACCCGAGCGCAGGGCCTGGGCGGCCATGTGCATGGCGACGAGGGAGGAGGAGCAAGCGGTGTCGACGGTGACGGCGGGGCCCTCGAAGCCGAAGGTGTAGGCGACGCGGCCGGACACCACGCTGGAAGCGGTGCCGGCCAGCCGGAAGCCCTCCAGCTCGGGCTGATCGGTGCTGCCGTAGTCGGACATGACGGCGCCCGCGAAGACACCGGTGTCGCTGCCGCGGAGCGCCGCCGGGTCGAGGCCCGCGTCCTCAAGGGCCTCCCAGGAGGCCTCCAGCAGGAGGCGCTGGATGGGGTCGATGGCCAGGGCCTCGCGGGGGCTGATGCCGAAGAACCCGGCGTCGAAGTCGCCGACGCGGTCGACGAAGCCGCCGCCGCGGGCGTAGACGGTGCCGGACCGCTCCGGGTCGGCGTCGTAGAGGCGTTCCAGGTCCCAGCCGCGGTCGGTGGGCAGGCCGACGATGCCGTCCCGGCCGTCGGCGACCAGGCGCCACAGGTCCTCGGGCGAGCCGACCCCGCCGGCGTAGCGGCAGCTCATGCCGACGATGGCGATCGGTTCGCTGGCCTGGGCGAGTAGCCGGCGGTTCTGCTGGCGAAGCCGCTCGGCCTCCTTCAGTGAGGTGCGCAGGGCCTCGACGAGCTCGTTCTGCTGGGCGGACATCTTTGTGGTTCCCCCGTTCGGCCGCGGTGCGGCGGCCGTGTTCTCAGCTGTGTTCGGGTGAGGCGTGGTGGGGCCGTCGGTCATTCCGCGCCGTCCTGGGTCATCCGGATCAGTGCGGCGACGTCCATGTCGTCGATGGAGAGGGCTTCTTCGGCCGGCGCCCCGGTGTCGGCGCTGCCGCCCGAGGCCAGTTCGAGCAGGGCGTCGAGCAGCCCGGCCTGGCGCAGTCGGCCGAGCGGGATCGAGGTCAGCAGGTCGCGGATCTCGTCCTCTTCGGAGCGCCGGCCCGGCTCGGCCCCCGCCGAGCCGGGCATGGCCAGGGTGATCAGGAACCGGGCCACCGCGAGCGGGTTCGGGTGGTCGAAGACCAGGGTGGTGGGCAGCCGCAGGCCGGTGGCCGGGGTGAGGCGGTTGCGCAGTTCGACGGCCGCGAGGGAGTCGAAGCCGAGCTCCTTGAAGGCGCGTTCGGCGTCGACGGAGTCCGCCGAGGCGTGGCCGAGTACGGAGGCGACCTGGGAGCGTACGAGGTCCAGGGTCAGGCGCTCCCGGTCGGCCGGCTCCGCGCCGGCGAGGCGGTCGGCGAGCGAGCCGCCGCTCTGCTCGGCGCGCCGGGCCGGGGCCCGGACGAGGCCGCGCAGGAGGGCGGGGAGCAGTCCCGACTGGGCCTGGGCGCGCAGGGCGGCCTGGTCGAGTCGGGCGGGGACGAGCACGGCCTCGTCGAGCTGGCCGGCCGCGTCGAAGAGTTCGAGCCCCTGGTCGTTGGTGAGGGCCGCGACGCCCATGCGTTCGAGGCGGGCCAGGCCGGCCGCACCGAGTTCGCCGGTCATGCCGGTGGCGTCGCCCCACAGGCCCCAGGCCAGTGAGGCGGCCGGCTGCCCGGCGGTCCGGCGGCGGGCGGCGAGGGCGTCCAGGAAGGCGTTGGCGGCGGCGTAGTTGGCCTGGCCGGGGCTGCCGATCAGGGCGGCGAGCGAGGAGAAGAGGACGAAGGCCGACAGGTCGGTGTCCGCGGTCAGTTCGTGCAGGTTGAGGGCGGCGTCGAGCTTGGGGCGCATG
This sequence comes from Streptomyces sp. NPDC089919, assembly GCF_040684615.1. Taxonomy (NCBI): domain Bacteria; kingdom Bacillati; phylum Actinomycetota; class Actinomycetes; order Kitasatosporales; family Streptomycetaceae; genus Streptomyces; species Streptomyces sp. NPDC089919. The sequence goes on along the minus strand of NZ_JBFBGK010000038.1, from coordinate 53,756 downwards.
ACCCGCTCGACCTGTTCGGGGGTGAGGGCTTCGAGGGTGGCGTCGTCGAGCACGCCGGCCGAGTGGATCACCGCGGTCAGCGGCCGGTCCAGGGAGCCGAGGAGGTCCCGGAGCCGGTCGCGGTCCGCCACGTCGCAGGCGGCGGCCCGGGCGTCGGCGCCCAGCTCGGCGAGCTCGGCCAGCAGCTGCGGGACGCCCTCGGCGGCCGGGCCGCGGCGGCTGACCAGCAGCAGGTGCCGGGCGCCGTGGTGGCGGGCCAGGTGCTTGGCGAAGAGGGCGCCGAGGCCGCCGGTGCCGCCGGTGATCAGGACCGTGCCGTCGGGGTCGATGGGCGCGGGGACGGTCAGCACGACCTTGCCGGTGTTGCGGCCCTCGCGCAGGAAACGGAAGGCCTCCGCACCCCGCCGCACGTCCCAGGTCCGCACCGGCGCATGCGTCAGCACACCCTGCTCGAAGAGACCCACGACCTCCGTCAGCATCTCCTGGATCCGCTCCGGACCCGCTTCCAGCAGGTCGTAGGAGCGGTAGCGGACGCCGCTGTGCTCGGCGGCCACCACCTCCGGGTCCCGCAGGTCCGCCTTGCCCATCTCGATGAACCGGCCACCGCGCGGCAGCAGTTCCAGCGACGCGTCGATGAACTCACCCGCCAGGGCGTTCAGCACCACGTCCACACCCGCACCGCCGGTCACCTCCAGGAACCGCTCCCGGAAACCGAGGTCACGCGAGGAGGCGATGTGTGCCTCCTCGACGCCGAGTTCGCGGACGGCGGCCCGCTTGGAGTCGCTGGCCGTGGCGAGCACGTCCACGCCGAAGTGCCGGGCCAGCTGCACCGCGGCCATGCCCACGCCGCCGGCCGCCGCATGCACCAGCAGCCGCTCCCCGGCCTGCAGTCCGGCGAGGTCCACCAGGCCGTAGTACGCGGTGAGGTAGACCACGGGCAGGGCCGCGGCCTGCACGAAGGTGAAGTCCTCCGGCATCGGGACGACGGTGCGCCGGTCGGCCACCGCCACCGGGCCGAAGGCGTCCGGCACCAGGCCGAAGACCCGGTCGCCGGGGACGAGGTCGGTGACCTCGGTGCCGACCTCCAGGACCACGCCGGCGGCCTCGCTGCCCAGGGGCGCCTCGCCCGGGTAGGTGCCGAGGGCGATCAGGACGTCGCGGAAGTTGAGGCCCGCGGCGCGGATCCCGATGCGCACCTCGTTGACGCCCAGCGGCCGCTCGCCGCCCGAGGGGAGCAGGGCGAGGTCTTCCAGGGAGCCCTTGCGCCTGCTGCCGAGCAGCCAGGCGCCGGCCACCGGGGCCTGTGCCGCCTTGGCGAGGCGGGGGGCGAGCAGCGCACCGGCGCGGACCGCGAGCTGCGGCTCCTCGGTGGCGAGCAGCGCCGTCCAGTCAGGTCCGGCAGCCGGGTCGGATTCCGCCGTGGTGCCGCCGTCGAGGTCCACCAGGGCGAACCGGCCCGGGTGTTCGGACTGGGCGCTGCGGACCAGGCCCCACAGGGGCGCCTGCCGCAGGTCCGGGGTCCGGCCGCCGGCGGCGACCGCGTCGCGGGTGACCACGGTGAGCCGGGCCCCGGCCAGCCGCTCACTGGCCAGCCACCGCTGGAGGAGGTCCAGCGTCGTGGTGGTGAACTCCCGCGCCTCGCGGGCCTGATCGGCCTCGAGGGCGGTGACGGCGGCGTCCAGCAGGACGACGTCCGGGGTGTCCGCGCCCGCGGCCAGGGCCGCTTCCAGCGCGGCCAGGTCCGGGTAGCGTTCACCGATGCCCGTCACGCCCGTACCCTCGCCGAGCACCGCCACGGCGAGCGGGGTGCCGGCGGAGCCGGCGGGCACCGGCGACCACTCCAGCCGGTAGAGCGGGCTCTGGCCGCCCTGCGCGCCCGCCAACTGCGCCTGGTCCACCGGTCGTACGGTCAGCGACTCGACGGCGAGGACCAGCGCCCCGCGCTCGTCCACCGCGTCGATCCGCAGCTCCGAGGCGGCGGTCCTGGTCATGCGGACCCGGGCCGTGGTACCGGTACCGGCGCCGAGGCGGACCCCCGCCCAGGAGAACGGCAGCTCCACACCGGCGGACAGGTCCTTCTCCACCAGCGCCGCGTGCAGCACCGCGTCGAACAACGCCGGATGCAGACCGAAGCCGTCGGCCGGCACCCCCTCGGGCAGCCGTACCTCGGCGAACAGGTCCTCGCCCGACCGCCATACCGACCGCAGCCCCTGGAACAGCGGGCCGTACTCGTAACCGGCCACCGCTGCGCGGGAGTAGAAGCCCTCGACGGGCACCGGTACGGCGCCGGCCGGGGGCCACTGCGCCCCGAACGGCCGGACCGGCTCCGCCTGGCCCGTCAGCCGGCCACGGGCGTGGCAGACCACCTGCTCCTCGGCCGGACCGGCGGCGGACGCCGCCTCCGCCCGCGAGTAGAGCGCCACCTCACGACGGCCCTCCGCGTCCGCGGCGCCCACCGTCACCTGGACCTGGCGCGCCGCACCCTCCGACAGCACCAGCGGCGCCTGGAGCACCAGCTCCTCCACCACCGGGCAGCCGGTCGCGGCGCCGGCCGCCAGGGCCAGTTCGACGAGGGCCGCGCCCGGCAGCAGGACGGTGCCGAAGACCGCGTGGTCCTCGGTCCAGGCCAGGGCGTCCGGGGAGACCCGGCCGGTGAAGACCCACTCGTCCCGGTCCCCGACCGCCACCGCGGCGCTGAGCACCGGGTGGTCGAAGCGGCTCAGGCCGGCCGCGGCCGGGTCGCCCGAGGTGCCGGGCATCATCCAGTACCGCTCGCGCTGGAAGGCGTAGGTCGGCAGGTCGACGCGGTGCGCGCCGGTGCCCTCGTGGAAGGCCGTCCAGTCCACGGCCGCACCGGCGTTGTGGGCCGCGGCGAGCGAGGTGGCGAAGCGCTCGGGGCCGCCCTCGCCGCGGCGCAGCGAGCCGAGCACGGTGGCCCGGTCCGCGGCGTCCAGGGCCTGGACGGTCTCCTCCACCGGCAGCTTGAGCACGGGGTGCGGGGAGACCTCGATGAAGCAGTTCATGCCGTTGTCGATCAGCGCGCGGACGCCCGCCTCGAAGCCGACCCGGCCGCGCAGGTTCTGGTACCAGTACGAGGCGTCCAGCGTCTCCGTGCCGAGGAAGCGGCCCGACAGCGTGGAGTAGAAGGGGATGCGGCCGGCGCGCGGGGCGATCGGGGCCAGCACGTCGAGGAGTTCGGCCTCGATGGTGGCGACCTGCGCCGAGTGCGAGGCGTAGTCCACCGAGACGCGGGTCAGCCGGATCCCGTCGCGTTCGCAGACCGCGGCCAGCTCGTCGAGGGCCGCCGGCTCGCCGGAGACGATCACGCCGGAGGGGCCGTTGACCGCGGCGACCGAGATGCGTCCGTCGTACGGGGCCAGCAGGTCCTCGGCCCGGTCCACGGGGAGCGCGACGGCCGCCATACCGCCCTTGCCGGCGAGCCGTTCGCGGATGGCGCGGCTGCGCAGGGCGACCACCCGGGCGGCGTCGTCGAGGGAGAGTCCGCCGGCCACGCAGGCGGCGGCGATCTCGCCCTGGGAGTGGCCGATCACCGCTTCGGGCACGACGCCGTACGACTGCCACAGCGCGGCGAGCGAGACCATCACGGCGAAGAGCGCGGGCTGGACCACGTCCACCCGGTCCAGTCCGGGTGCGCCGGGCGCCCCGCGCAGGACCTCCTCCAACTGCCAGTCCACGTAAGGGGAGAGCGCCTTGCCGCAGGCTGCGATCTCGGCGGCGAAGACCGGGGAGGAGTCGAGGAGTCCGACCGCCATGCCCTCCCACTGGGCGCCCTGGCCGGGGAAGACGAAGACGGCTCGGTCACCGGCCGTCCGGCCCTCCAGGACGTGCGCGGCGGGTTCGCCGGCCGAGAGGGCCTTGAGGCCGGAGAGCAGCGCGCCCCGGTCGGTGGCGACGACGGCGGCCCGCCGGTCGAGGTGGGCCCGGCTGGTCGCGGACGAGAAGGCCAGGTCGCGGACGCCCAGCTCGGGGCGGGCGATCATCAGGGCCCGCAGCCGGTCGGCCTGGGCCCGCAGCGCGGCGTCCCCGGCGGCGGAGAGCAGGACGGGCAGGGCCGCGGGGGGCTCGGCGACCGCACCGGCCTCCGACCCGGCGGCGGCACCGGCCGGGGGCCCGGCGACCGGGGCCGGCGCCCCGTCCGGCGCGGGTGCCTCCTCGAGGATCACGTGCGCGTTGGTGCCGCCGACGCCGAAGGACGACACGCCGGCCCGCCGCAGCCGCTCGCCGGGCTCCCAGGGCTGGGCCTCGGTCAGCAGGGACACCTCGCCGGCCGTCCAGTCGACGTTCGGCGAGGGAGCGTCCACGTGCAGGGTGCGCGGCAGCACCCGGTGCTCCAGGGCCTTGACCATCTTGATGACGCCGGCCACACCGGCCGCCGCCTGGGTGTGCCCGATGTTGGACTTGACCGAGCCCAGCCGCAGCGGGCCGGCCGCACGCTCCCGCCCGTAGGTGGCCAGCAGGGCCTTGGCCTCGATGGGGTCGCCCAGCGGGGTGCCGGTGCCGTGTCCCTCGACGGCGTCGACGTCGGCGGCCCGCAGCCCCGCGTCGGCGAGGGCCTGGCGGATCACCTTCTCCTGCGAGGGGCCGTTCGGCGCGGTCAGGCCGTTGCTCGCACCGTCCTGGTTGACGGCGCTGCCCCGGACCACGGCGAGCACCCGGTGGCCGTTGCGGCGGGCGTCGGACAGGCGCTCCAGCACCAGCAGGCCGGCGCCCTCGGCCCAGCCGACGCCGTCGGCGGCCGCCGCGTACGCCTTGCACCGCCCGTCGGGCGAGAGCCCGCGCTGCCGGCTGAACTCGACGAAGATGCTGGGCCGGGCCAGCACGGTCACCCCGCCCACCAGCGCCAGCGAGCACTCCCGGGCGCGCAGCGCCTGGGCGGCGAGGTGCACGGCGACCAGCGAGGACGAGCAGGCGGTGTCCACGGTGACGGCCGGACCGGTGAAGCCGAAGGTGTAGCTGATCCGCCCGGAGGCGACGCTGCCGGCCGAGGCGATCGAGAGGTAGCCCTCGACCTCGGGCCGCCGGTCGCTGGTCCCGGCGACGAATCCGTAGTCCTGGTACATGACGCCGCAGAAGACGCCGGTGTCACTGCCGCGCAGCGCGGTGATGTCGATCCCGGCGTCCTCGAAGGCCTCCCAGGAGGACTCCAGCAGCAGCCGCTGCTGCGGGTCCATGACCAGGGCCTCGCGGGGGCTGATGCCGAAGAAGTCGGCGTCGAACTCGGCGGCCCGGTCGACGAACCCGCCGCCGCGGGTGTACGAGGTGCCGGTGTGGTCGGGGTCCGGGTCGTAGAGGTTGTCCAGGTCCCAGCCGCGGTCCGCGGGGAACTCGCTCGCGGTGCCGATCCGGCCCTCGTCGACCAGCTGCCACAGCTCGTCCGGGGAGGTGACGCCGCCGGGGTAGCGGCAGCTCATGCCGACGATGGCGAGGGGTTCGTGGGCGCGGTCCTGGTAGTCCTTGAGCTGGGCGCGGGTGGTGTCGAGGTCCGTGGCCAGCCGCTTCACGTAGCGGACGAGCTTCTCCTGCTGCTGCGCGTCGTTCGTTCCAGTGCTCATCCGCCGTGTCCCGTCCGGTTCGTGCGTCGTCTTCGTGGTGTCGGTCATGGGGATCAGGCCTCCCCGAACTCGGCGTCGAGCAGGGCCAGTACCTCGTCCATGGAGTCGGCGGCCTCGATGAGGTCACCGGTGCGCTGGGGTGCGTCGTCGCCGCCGAGCGAGCCGAGGAGGGTCCGCAGCCGACCGGCCGCGTGCGCCCGCTCCGCGCCGACCAGGCCCGCGAACAGTCGTTCCAGCTCGTCGAGTTGCCGGTCGGCGGCGGAGGGCTCCGGCGCCGTGTCGCCGCCCAGCTCGGTGAGCAGCAGCTGCGCCACCGACTCCGTGGTCGGGTGGTCGAAGACCATCGTCGGGGCCAGCCGGACGCCGCTGGCCCGGCTGAGCCGGTTGCGCAGCTCGACCGCCGAGAGGGAGTCGAAGCCGAGGTCCTTGAAGGCCCGGGCCGGGCTGATGCTGCCGGGTGACGCGTGTCCGAGGACGGACGCCACCTGCTGCTGGACGAGGTCGAGGACGGTCCGGGCCCGCTCGGCCGCCGGGAGGGCGGCGAACCGCTCGGCCAGCGGCGCGGCCGGGGCCTCGGCCCGCCGCGCCGGTACGGGGGCCAGCGCGCGCAGCAGCGCCGGCAGCGAGCCGGTGCGCGCCCGGGCCCGGAGGGCGCCCAGGTCCAGCAGGACCGGGGCCAGCTGCGCGGTCTCGAACCGGCGTGACCGGTCGAAGAGTTCGAGGCCCAGGCCGGTGGGCAGGGGCTGTACGCCGCTGCGTGCCAGCCGGGCCCGGTCGGCCTCGTCGAGGGCGCCGCCCATGCCCGCGGCCTCGTCCCACAGGCCCCAGGCGAGCGAGAGGCCCGGCTGCCCGTCGGCCCGCCGCCGGGCGGCGAGCGCGTCGAGGAAGGCGTTGGCCGCGGCGTAGTTCGCCTGGCCGGGGGTGCCGACGAGGGCGGTGATCGAGGAGAACAGCACGAAGGCCGACAGGGCGCTGTCCGCGGTCAGTTCGTGCAGGTGGAGGGCGGCGTCGAGCTTGGGCCGCAGGACCCGCTCCAGCTGCTCCGGCGTCATCGCCTCGGCCAGGCCGTCGTCGAGCACGCCGGCGGCGTGCACGACCGCGGTCAGCGGCCGCTCCAGTGACCGGATCAGCTCGGCGAGCCGGTCGCGGTCGGCCACGTCGCAGGCCGCCACGGCGACCTCGGCGCCCAGCGCCGCGAGCCGGTCCACCAGTTCCGTGACGCCTTCGGCCGCGGATCCGCGGCGGCTGACCAGCGTGAGGTGCCGAGCGCCGAGTTCCGTGACGAAGTGCTCTGCGAACACCGCGCCGAGGCCACCGGTGCCGCCGGTGATCAGCACCGTGCCGGCCGGGTCCCAGGCGCCGACGTCGGCGCCCGCGCGGGCGCCGTCGGCCCGGACGAGGCGCGGCACCAGGAGCTCACCGCCCCGCAGGGCGAGTTGGGGCTCGTCCGTGGCCGACACCTGCACCCAGTCGGGCAGTTCATCACCGACCGTGTCGACCAGCAGGAAACGGTCCGGGTGTTCGGACTGTGCGGTGCGCAGCAGCCCCCACACCGGTGCCCCCGCCGGATCCGGTGCCTCCGCACCGACCGCCACGGCCCGCCGGGTGACGACGGCCAGCCGGGCGGCGGCCAGCGATCCGGCGGCCAGCCACTGCTGTACGAGGGCGAGCGCATGGCGGGCGGACCGGTGGGCCGCCCCGACCGTCAGCTCGGGCGTACCGTCCAGCGGTACGACGACCAGCTCCGGCGCCGGCGCCCCGCCGGCCACCGACCGGTCGAGCCGGGCGATGGCCGCCAGCTGACCGGCGAAGCCGGCCCCCGGGGCAGCAGCCCGGTCCCCGGACGCCGAGTCCGCGTCCGGCACGGCGTCGAGGACGACCACACCGGCCCCGCCGGCCCTCCCGGGCACCCCGGACGGGGCGAGGGGCAGCCAGGCGGTCTCGTACAGCGCCTCGTCCGGACCGCGACGGGCGGACGCCAGCTGGGCGCGCTCGACCGTGCGGAAAGCCAACTGCTGGACACTGCCGACGCGTTCGCCGGACTCGGTGGCCAGCTCGATCCGCAGCCCGGACTCGCCGGCCGCGCCGATCCGGACCCGGAGCCGGGCCGGGGCCGTCCGCCCCGTCCCGCCGAGCTCCACGCCCGACCAGGAGAAGGGCAGCCGTGCGGAGCCGTCGCCCGGGTCGAGCCGGTCCAGCCCGCCGTGCAGGGCGGCGTCGAACAGTGCCGGATGGAGGGCGAAGCCCTGGGGCCCGTCCGCCTCTTCGGCGCGGAGCGCCACCTCGGTGCAGACGGTGTCACCTGACGTCCAGGCCGCCCGGACGCCCTGGAAGGCGGGTCCGTAGCCGAAGCCCAACTCGGCAAAGCGGGCGTAGACCTCGTCCGTGGCGACGGGCTCGGCGCCGGCCGGCGGCCACTGCACCGCCCACTCGGCCACCGCCGGGGCCGGTCCACCGGTCGTCGCGAGCAGGGTGCCCCGGGCGTGGCAGGTGGCCGGGGAGGCCCCGTCGCCCGCGCCCTGCTCCCGTCCCTCGGGCCGGGAGTAGACGGCGACCTCGCGCCGCCCCGTGTCGTCGGGCGCCCCGACGGTGACCTGGATGTGCACCGGCCGGTCCGCGTCGAGCACCAGCGGTGCCTCCAGGACCAGCTCCTCGACCACGGGCACCCCGGTCTGCCGTCCGGCGGCGTACGCGAGCTCCACGAGGGCCGTGCCAGGTACCAGGACCGTCCCGAGCACTTCGTGGTCGCGCACCCAGGGGGCACTCTCCAGCGAGAGGCGGCCGGTGAAGACCCACTCGTCCCGGTCCCCCACCGCCACCGCGGCGCTCAGCACCGGATGCTCGATCCGACCGAGCCCGGCCGCGGCCGGATCGCTGGATCCTGAGACCGGGGCCAACCAGTAGCGCTCGCGCTGGAAGGCGTACGTGGGCAACTCGACCCGGCGCGCACCGGTACCGGCGTAGAACGCGGTCCAGTCGACCGGGACACCGGCCGTGTGGATCTGACCGAGGAAGGCCGCGAAGGCCTCCGCCTCCGGCGTACGGGCACGGAGGACCGGCACGAAGACGGCGTCCTCGGTGTCCACGGCCTGCTGGGCGAGCGCGGTCAGGACCGCATCGGGGCCCAGCTCCAGGAACCGGGTCACACCCTCACCGGCCAGCGTACGGATGCCGTCGGCGAACCGGACCGCCTCCCGCACATGGGACACCCAGTACGCAGGGTCCGTCAGCTCCCGGGTCACCAGCCCACCGGTCACGTTCGACACCACCGGGATCCGCGGCTCGTGGAAGGTCAGACCCTCCGCAACCGACCGGAACTCCACCAGCATCGGCTCCATCAGCGGCGAGTGGAAGGCATGACTGACCCGCAAGCGGGTCGTCTTGCGCCCCTGCTCCTGCCACAGCGGCAACCACGCGTCGAGGGCGTCCAGTTCACCGGAGACGACCACGGCCGTCGGCCCGTTGACCGCGGCCACCGACAGCCGGCCCTCGAAGCCGGCCAGCGCGGCGACGACCTCCTCCTCGGTCGCCTGCACCGCCGCCATCCCACCGCCCGCGGGCAGCGCACCCATCAGCCGGCCCCGGGCCGCCACCAGCAGACACGCGTCCCCGAGCGACAGCACGCCCGCCGCGTGGGCGCCGGACAGCTCACCCACGGAGTGGCCGATCAGCACGTCCGCGGTCACACCCGAGGACTCCAGCAGCCGGAACAGCGCCACCTCCACGGCGAACAGGGCCGCCTGCGTGTACTCCGTACGGTCCAGCAGCGCGGCCTCGGCCGAGCCCTCCGGCGCGAACAACAGCTCCTTCAACGACCGGTCCAGCAACCCGTCGAACGAGGCACAGACCGTGTCCAGGGCGGCCGCGAACACCGGGTACGCGGCCGCCAGTCCGGCGCCCATGCGGGGACGCTGCGCACCCTGCCCGGTGAACAGGAAGGCCGTCTTCCCTGCCACCGGCCGTCCGGTGAGGACCCCGGCCGCGCCCTGCTGTCCCGCCAGCGCGGCCAGTCCGGCCAGCAGCGCCTCCCGGTCGGCGGCCACCACGGCGGCCCGCCGGTCGAACTGCGCCCGCGAGGCCACCGCCGAGTACGCCACGTCCAGGACGCCCAGCTCGGGCCGTGCCGCGAGGTGTGCCCGCAGCCGCTCCGCCTGCGCGGCCAGCGCCTCCGGCCCCTTGCCCGACACGACCACCGGCACCGGCACCGGCACCTGCGGCGACACCGGGCCGCTCACCCGGTCGGGCGCCGCCGCGGGCTCCGCCGCGGCCGGCGGCTCCTCCACGATGAGGTGCGCATTGGTCCCGCTCACCCCGAAGGAGGAGATGCCGGCCCGGCGCAGGCGGCCGTCCGCGGCGGGCCACTGCACCGCCCGGGTCAGCAGCTCCACGTCACCGGCCGACCAGTCGATGTGCGGCGAGGGCGCATCCACGTTCAGCGTCTGCGGCAGCACACCGTGCTGCATCGCCTTCACCATCTTGATCACACCCGCCACACCCGCGGCAGCCGAGGTGTGACCGATGTTGGACTTCACCGAACCCAGCCGCAGCGGGCCGGCCGCGCGCTCCTGGCCGTACGTCGCCAACAGCGCCTGGGCCTCGATCGGGTCACCCAGCCGGGTACCCGTCCCGTGCCCCTCCACCGCGTCCACATCGGCCGGCGACAGACCGGCACTCGCCAGCGCCTGCCGGATCACCCGCTCCTGCGAGGGGCCGTTCGGCGCCGTCAGGCCGTTGCTCGCACCGTCCTGGTTGACCGCACTGCCGCGGATCACGCCCAGGACCCGGTGTCCGTGCCGCTGCGCGTCCGACAGCCGCTCCAGCACCACGACGCCGACCCCGTCGGAGAAGCCGGTGCCGTCCGCCCCGGCCGCGTACGACTTGCACCGGCCGTCCTCCGCCAGACCCCGCTGCCGGCTGAACTCCTGGAGCAGGAACGGACCCGACATCACCGTCACACCACCGGCCAACGCCAGCGAACACTCCCCCGACCGCAGGGCCTGCGAGGCCAGGTGCAGGGCCACCAACGACGAGGAGCACGCCGTGTCCACCGTCACCGCCGGGCCGACCAGCCCGAGGCTGTAGGCCACCCGGCCCGAGACCACGCTCGTGGTCGTACCCGTCAGCCGGAAGCCCTCCAGCTCGGGCGGCATGGTGAGGCTGTAGTCCATCGGCACCACACCGGCGAACACACCGGTGTCGCTGCCACGCAGCGTCGTCGGGTCGAGTCCCGCGTCCTCCAGGGCCGTCCACGCCGACTCCAGCAGCAGCCGCTGGTGCGGGTCCATGGCCAGGGCCTCGCGGGGGCTGATCCCGAAGAACTGCGCATCGAACTCGCCCGCACCGGCCAGGAATCCACCGCCCCGGGTGGTCACCGTCCCGGTCCGGTCGGGGTCCGGGTCGTAGAGGCTTTCCAGGTCCCAGCCGCGGTCGGTCGGCAGGCCCGAAATCGCGTCCCGGCCTTCGGCGACCAACTGCCACAGTTCTTCGGGGGAATTCGCCCCACCCGGATAGCGGCACGCCATTCCGACGATCGCCAGTGGTTCGTTCTCGCGCTGTTCCAAGTCACGGATCCGCCGATTGGCGGTGCGCAGTTCACCGGTCACCTTTCGCAGATACAGGCGCAGCTTCTGCTCGTCGCTGTTCGAGCCGCCCTGTACCACGTCCCCCGCGGCCTGGTTCATGCCATTCCGATCTCTTTGTCGATCAACTCGAATATGTCGTCGTCGGACACGTCGTCCAGGTCGGCTGCGCCGTCGAAGGAGGTGTCGTCGCGGTCCTCGCCCATTCCGTTGAGGACGGTCCGCAACCTGTTCCCGAGGGAGCGCAGCCGCAGCTCGAAGCCGGCCAGGTCGTCGCCGTCCCCGGCGGCCAACAGCGACTCCAGCTGCCGGATCGCCTCGTCCATCGGGGCGGGCCGGTCACCTCCCCGCTCACCGCCCGCCCGTTGGTGCAGGAGGCTGGCGACGGCGGCCGGGGTGGGGTGGTCGAAGACCAGCGTGGTCGGCAGCCGCAGGCCGGTGGCCTTGGTGAGCCGGTTGCGCAGTTCGACCGCCGCCAGCGAGTCCAGGCCCAGGGCCTTGAAGGGGGTGCCGGTGTCGAGGGCCCCCGCCGACGCGTGGCCGAGGACCGCCGCGACGTGCGTGGTGACCAGGTGCTCGACCGCCCGCGCCCGGTCCGCCTCCGGGACGCCGACCAGCTGCTCGGCCAGGGTGGCGCTGGCCGCCCCGGTGGACCGGGCCGGTTCCCGCACCAGCCCCCGGAACAGTCCCGGGAGCGTGCCGGTGCCCAACCGGTCTTGCAGGACGCCCGAGTTGAGGCGTACCGGCACCGGGGTCGCGGTGGCCAGCAGCTGGGCGGCGTCGAAGAGCGCCAGGCCGAGGTCGTTCGGCAGCGGCTCGATGCCCATCCGGGCCCAGCGGGCGGCGCCCGCCCCGTCGAGGGTGCCGCCCATGCTCCGCTCCTCCGCCCACAGTCCCCAGCCGAGGGAGAGCGCCGGCAGGCCGATGGCCCGGCGGCGGACGGCCAGCGCGTCGAGCGCGGCGTTGGCCGCGGCGTAGTTGGCCTGGCCCGGGCTGCCGATCAGGGCGGCGACGGAGGAGAAGAGCACGAAGGCCGACAGGTCGTGTTCCGCGGTCAGTTCGTGCAGGTGCAGGGCCGCGTCCAGCTTGGGCCGCAGCACGTTCTCGACCTGCTCCGGGGTGAGCGAGCCCACCACGCCGTCGTCCAGCACACCGGCCGTGTGGATCACCGCGGTCAACGGCCGGTCCAGGGAGCCCAGCAGCTCGGCCAACCGGTCCCGGTCCGCGACGTCGCAGGCGGCCACCCGCACCGCCGCACCCAGGTCCGCCAACCTGGCCGTGAGTCCGGCCGCCCCTTCGGCCTCCGGGCCGCGGCGGCTGACCAGCAGCAGGTGCCGGGCGCCGTACTGCCGCACGAGGTGTTCGGCGAAGAGTGCACCGAGGCCGCCGGTACCGCCGGTGATCAGGACGGTGCCCTCGGGGTCGATCGGCGCGGGGACGGTCAGCACGACCTTGCCCGTGTTGCGGCCCTCGCGCAGGAAACGGAACGCCTCCGCACCCCGCCGCACGTCCCAGGTCCGCACCGGCGCATGCGTCAGCACACCCTGCTCGAAGAGACCCACGACCTCCGTCAGCATCTCCTGGATCCGCTCCGGACCCGCCTCGAACAGGTCGTAGGAGCGGTAGCGGACGCCCGTGTGCCCGGCGGCCACCACCTCCGGGTCGCGCAGGTCGGCCTTGCCCATCTCGATGAACCGGCCACCACGTGGCAGCAGTTCCAGCGAGGCGTCGATGAACTCACCCGCCAGGGCGTTCAGCACCACGTCCACACCCGCGCCACCGGTCACCTCCAGGAACCGCTCCCGGAAACCGAGGTCGCGCGAGGAGGCGATCCGATCGGGCGCCACCCCCAGGCCGCGGACGGCGTCCCACTTCGGCTCACTGGCCGTCGCGTACACCTCCGCACCGAAGTGCCGGGCCAGCTGCACCGCGGCCATGCCCACACCGCCGGCCGCCGCATGCACCAACAGCCGCTCCCCGGACCGCAGTCCGGCCAGGTCCACGAGACCGTGGTACGCGGTGAGGAACACCAGCGGCACCGAGGCGGCCTCGGTGAACGACCAGCCCTCGGGCATCGGCACGACCAGCCGCCGGTCCGTGACCGCCAACGATCCGAAACCGTCCGGCACCAGGCCCATCACCCGGTCGCCGGGGGCGAGTCCGACGACCCCGCTGCCGACCTCGACGACCACACCGGCGGCCTCGCTGCCCAGCGGCGCCTGGCCCGGGTACGTCCCCAACGCGATCAGCACGTCCCGGAAGTTCAGGCCCGCGGCCCGGACACCGATGCGCACCTCGCCCGCGGCCAGCGGCCGATCGGCGTCGGAGGGGACGATCTCCAGGTCCTCCAGGGACCCCTTCCGCTCGATCGACAGCCGCCACGCGTCGTGGGAGGCCGGGACCTGCCCTGCGGCACGCGCCAGCCGGGGCGCGAGCACCCGCCCGGCCCGCACGGCCAACTCCTGTTCGTCCGTGCCGAGCAGGGTGTCCCAGGGGAGCCCGCCGACGGTGTCCTCGACGTCCACCAGGAGGAACCGGCCCGGGTGTTCCGACTGGGCGCAGCGCAGCAGCCCCCACACCGGGGAGAGTCCCAGGTCGGGTGCCTCCTCCCCGACCGCGATGCCGCGGCGGGTGACCACGACCAGCCGGGAGTCGTCCAGCAGGGTGGCGGACAGCCACCGCTGGACCAGGGCGAGGGCGTCGCAGGCGACCGTACGGGCCGTCCGCGCCGGGTCGCCGGCGTCCACGGCCGGACGGAGCTGCACGACGACCGCCCCGGGAACCGGGTCGCCGCCGGCGATCGCGTCCTCCAGCGCGTCCAGGTCCGGGAACCGCTGGACCGGCAGCGGCAGCTCGCCGAGGGCCACGATCCGGTCGGCCGGCGCCGCGTCGGGAGCCGTGACCTCGGTCCAGTCGACCCGGAACAATGCCTGCTGCACGGCCGGCCGGCCGCCCCGCAACTTGGCCCGCTCGGCGGGCCGGAAAGCCAGCCGCTCCACCCCGCCGGCCGGGGTCCCCCGCTCGTCGGCGAGGTCGATGCGCAGCCCGGAGTCCTGCGCCGGGGCGATCCGCACGCGCAACCGGGTACGGCCGGCCGCGTCGATGCGCACCCCGGCCCAGGAGAAGGGCAGGTGGGTGACGGAGGCGTCCCCGCCGGCCAGCCCCTCGAGCCCGCCGTGCAGCGCGGCGTCGAAGAGCGCCGGGTGGATCCCGAAGGCCCCGGAGCCCGCCCCGGCCTCCCCGGCCTGCTCCTCGCCCAGCGCGATCTCCGCGTACACGTCCTCCCCGGCCCGCCAGGCGGCCCGGACGCCCCGGAAGGCCGGTCCGTACGCGTACCCGAGGTCGGCCAGCCGCGCGTACAGCACGTCGGTGGCGAGCGGCTGGGCACCCGCCGGAGGCCACTGCACCGCCCACGGCGCGGTGGTGTCGGCGGAGTCCTCGGCGGTCAGCGTGCCGCGGGCGTGGCAGGTGGCCCGGGGCGCGGCCCCGTCCTCACCCGGCGCCTGCGGCCGGGAGTAGACCGCGACCTCGCGGCGGCCCTCCTCGTCGGGGCCCGCGACGGTGACCTGCACGTGCACCGGCCGGCCCGCCTCCAGGACCAGCGGTGCCTCCAGGACCAGCTCCTCGACCACGGGCGCCCCGGTCTGCCGCCCCGCGGCGTACGCGAGCTCCACGAGCGCGGTACCCGGCACCAGGACCGTCCCGAGCACTTCGTGGTCGCGCACCCAGGGGGCACTCTCCAGCGAGAGGCGGCCGGTGAAGACCCACTCGTCCCGGTCCCCCACCGCCACCGCGGCGCTCAGCACCGGATGCTCGATCCGGCCCAGCCCGGCCGCGGCCGGATCGCTGGAGCCTGAGACCGGGGCCAACCAGTAGCGCTCGCGCTGGAAGGCGTACGTGGGCAGCTCGACCTGGCGCGCCCCGGTACCGGCGTAGAACGCGGTCCAATCGACGGGTATCCCCGCGACGTGCGCCTGCCCCAGGAAGCCCGCGAATGCCTCCGGCTCGGGCGTACGGGCACGGAGCACGGGCACGAAGACGGCGTCGTCCGTGTCCACGGTCTGCTGCGCGAGCGCGGTCAGCACCGCGTCCGGACCCAGCTCCAGGAACCGGGTCACACCCTCGCCGGCCAGCGTCCGTACACCGTCCGCGAACCGGACGGCCTGCCGGACGTGCGAGACCCAGTACGCCGGATCCGTCAGCTCCACCGAGACCACGCCACCGGTCACGTTCGACACCACCGGGATCCGCGGCTCGTGGAAGGTCAGACCCTCCGCAACCGCCCGGAACTCCGCCAGCATCGGCTCCATCAACGGCGAGTGGAAGGCATGACTGACCCGCAGCCGCGTGGTCTTCCGCCCCTGCTCCTGCCAGAACGGCAACCACTCATCGATCGCAGCCAGTTCACCGGAGACCACCAACGAGGTCGGTCCGTTGACCGCGGCCACCGACAGCCGGCCCTCGAAGCCGGCCAGGGACGCCAGGACCTCGTCCTCGGTCGCCTGCACCGCGACCATCCCACCGCCGACGGGCAGTGCACCCATCAGCCGCCCACGCGCCGCCACCAGACGGCAGGCGTCGTGGAGCGAGAGGACACCCGCCACATGGGCACTGGCCAGCTCACCCACCGAATGCCCGATCAGCACATCAGCCGTCACACCCAGCGACTCCACCAGCCGGAACAACGCCACCTCGACCGCGAACAACGCCGCCTGCGTGAACTCCGTACGGTCCAACAGCCCGGCCTCGGCCGAACCCTCCGCCGCGAACAACAACTCCGTCAGCGACCGGCCCAACAGCCCGTCGAAGACGGCACTCACCCCGTCCAACGCATCCGCGAACACCGGGTAGGCCGAGGCCAGTTCGGCACCCATGCCGGGCCGCTGCGCACCCTGCCCCGTGAACAGGAAGGCCGTCTTGCCCGCCACCGGCCCCCCGTCCACGGGCCCCCCGGCCAGCGCCTCCAGAGCCGCCAACAGCCCCTCGCGGTCCGCGGCCACCACGGCCGCCCGCCGGTCGAACTGCGCCCGCGACACCACCGCCGAGTACGCCACGTCCAGCACAGCCAGCTCAGGCCGCTCGCCGACGTGCGCCCGCAGCCGCTCCGCCTGCTCCGCCAGCGCCTCCGGGGTCTTCGCCGAGAGCACCACCGGCACCGGCCCGGCCGCCGTCGCCGCCACGGCGGGCTCCGCGGCCGGGGCCTCCTCCAGGATCAGGTGGGCGTTGGTGCCGCTCACGCCGAAGGACGACACGCCCGCGCGGCGGGGCCGGTCGGCGGACCCGGGCCACTCGGCGGCGCTGGTCAGCAGCTCGACCTCACCGGCCGACCAGTCGATGTGCGGCGAGGGCGCATCCACGTTCAGCGTCTGCGGCAGCACACCGTGCTGCATCGCCTTGACCATCTTGATCACACCCGCCACACCGGCCGCAGCCGAGGTGTGACCGATGTTGGACTTCACCGAACCCAGCCGCAGCGGGCCGTTCACCCGCTCCTGGCCGTACGTCGCCAACAGCGCCTGGGCCTCGATCGGATCACCCAGCCGGGTACCCGTGCCATGCCCCTCCACCGCATCCACATCCGCGGGCACGAGACCGGCGTTGGCCAGAGCGGCACGGATCACCCGCTCCTGCGACGGACCGTTCGGCGCGGTCAGGCCGTTGCTCGCACCGTCCTGGTTGATGGCGCTGCCCCGGATCACGCCGAGGATGCGGCGGCCGTTGTGCTGTGCGTCGGAGAGCCGTTCCAGGACCAGCAGCCCCAGGCCGTCGGAGAAGCCGGTGCCGTCCGCGGCCGCCGCGTACGACTTGCACCGGCCGTCCTCCGCCAGACCCCGCTGGCGGCTGAACTCCTGGAGCAGGAACGGACCCGACATCACTGTCACACCACCGGCGAGTGCCAGCGAGCACTCCCCCGACCGCAGGGCCTGCGAGGCCAGGTGCAGGGCGACCAACGACGAGGAGCACGCCGTGTCCACCGTCACCGCCGGGCCGACCAGCCCGAGGCTGTAGGCCACCCGGCCCGAGACCACGCTCGTGGTCGTACCGGTCAGCCGGAAGCCCTCCGCCTCCGGGGGCATGGTGCCGGCGTACTCCGGCGAGGTGCCGTAGTCCATCGGCATCACTCCGGCGAACACCCCGCCGTCGCTGCCCCGCAGGGTGCCGGGGTCGATGCCGGCGTCCTCCAGGGCCTCCCAGGCCGCCTCCAGCAGCAGCCGCTGCTGGGGGTCCATGGCCGCGGCCTCGCGCGGGCTGATCCCGAAGAACCCGGCGTCGAACTCGCCGATGCCGTCGAGGAAGCTGCCGCCGCGCATGGAGATCGTGCCGGCCCGCCCGGGGTCCGGGTCGCACAGGCGCTCCAGGTCCCAGCCGCGGTCCGTCGGCAGTCCGCCGACCGCGTCCCGGCCCTCCGCGACCAGCCGCCACAGCTCCTCGGGCGAGCCCACCCCGCCCGGGTAGCGGCATGCCATGCCGACGATCGCCAGCGGCTCCTCGGTCCGGCCCCGGTACGCCGGCACGGTCGCCGCCTGGTCCCCTGCGGTCCCGGCGGCCTCGGCCGCCAGCAGCCCGGCCACCGCGGCCGAGGTGGGGTGGTCGTAGACCAGGGTGGTGGGCAGGCGCAGGCCGGTCAGCTCCATGAGCCGGTCGCGCAGCTCGACGCCCGCGAGCGAGTCGAAGCCCAGCTCCTTGAACGCCCGGCGGGGATCGACGGCGGAACCGTCGGGGCGGCCGAGGACCGCCGCGACCTCCCCCAACACCACGTCCAGCACCTGGCGTTCACGCTCGGCCTCGGGAAGTACGGCCACCCGTGCGGCCCAGCCGCCGGCGGCCGTCGCGGCCGCATCGCCCTGCGGCTCCCCGGCCGGCTCCCGGCCTTCGGCCGCCGGCCGGGTGGCGGCGGTGAGGTCCGCGCCCAGCGGGCTCTCGGGCAGCCAGTAGCGCTCCCGCTGGAAGGCGTACGTCGGCAACTCGACCCGGCGCGCGCCCGTTCCGGCGTAGTACGTGGCCCAGTCCACGGGCAGCCCCGCGACGTGCGCCTGGCCCAGGAAGCCGGCGAAGGCCTCCGCCTCGGGCGTACGGGCCCGCAGGACCGGCGCGAAGAGCAGGCCGGGGGCGTCCAGCGTCTGTCGGGCCAGTGACGTCAGCACCGCATCGGGACCCAGTTCGACGAACCGGGTCACACCCTCGCCGGCCAGCGTCCGCACCCCGTCGGCGAACCGCACGGCGCCGCGGACGTGCGAGACCCAGTAGCCCGGATCGGTCAGCTCCTGCGACACGAGCCCACCGGTCAGGTTCGACACGACCGGGATCCGCGGCTCGTGGAACACCAGCCCGGCCGCCACGGCCCGGAACTCCGCCAGCATCGGCTCCATGAGCGGCGAGTGGAAGGCATGGCTGACCCGCAGCCGGGTCGTCTTCCGCCCCTGCTCCTGCCAGAACGGCAACCACTCGTCGATCGCGGTCAGTTCACCGGAGACCACCAGCGAGGTGGGCCCGTTGACCGCAGCCACCGACAGCCGGTCCTCGAACCCGGCCAGGGACGCCAGGACCTCGTCCTCCGTCGCCTGCACCGCCACCATCCCACCACCGGCGGGCAGTGCACCCATCAGCCGCCCACGGGCCGCCACCAGACGGCAGGCGTCCTGGAGCGAGAGGACACCCGCCACATGGGCACTGGATATCTCGCCCACCGAGTGCCCGATCAGCACGTCCGCCGTGATGCCCAGCGACTCCAGCAGCCGGAACAGCGCCACCTCGACCGCGAACAACGCAGCCTGCGTGAACTCCGTACGGTCCAACAGCCCGGCTTCGGCCGAACCCTCCGCCGCGAACAACAACTCCTTCAACGACCGGCCCAACAGCCCGTCGAAGGCCGCACACACCTCGTCCAACGCCGCTGCGAACAGCGGGTGTTCGGCCGCCAGTACGGCGCCCATGCCGGGACGCTGCGCACCCTGCCCGGTGAACAGGAAGGCGGTCTTGCCCGCCACCGACCCCCGGCCCGCGGTCCGCTCGGCGATCAGCCCGTCCAGGCCTGCCAACAGCGCCTCCCGGTCCGCGGCCACCACGACCGCCCGCCGGTCGAACTGCGCCCGCGTGGCCACGGCCGAGTACGCCACGTCCAGGAGGTCCAGCTCGGGCCGCCCGGCGAGGTGCGTCCGCAGCCGCTCGGCCTGCGCGACCAGCGCCGCCGGGCTCTTCCCGGAGACGAGCACCGGTACGACCGACGGCCGCACCGGGGCCGGCTCGACGCGGGGGGTTTCCGCGGGGGCGGCCGTGAGCACCACGTGGCAGCAGCTGCCGCCGATGCCGAGCGAGGTCACGCCGGCCGTGGCCGGCCCGCCGTCGCCCGGCCAGGGCTCGTTCCCGGTGACCATGCGCAGGCCCGAACCGGGCAGATCGATCCGGGGGTTGGGGCGCTCGAAGTTCAGGCTGGGGACCAACTCCCGGCGGTGGACGCACAGGGCGGTCTTGATGAGGCCGGCGATACCGGCCGCTCCCTCCAGGTGGCCGATGTTGGTCTTGACCGAACCGACCGCGAGCGGTGCGCCGGCGGGCCGTGTGGGTCCGAACACCGCGCCGAGCGCGCGGGCTTCGACCGGGTCGCCGACCTTGGTGCCGGTGCCGTGCAGTTCGACGTACTGCACCCGGGCGGCTTCGGTCCGGGCGTTCTCCAGGGCCTGGGTGATGGTGCGGGCCTGCTGGTCGCTGCTGGGGACGGTGAGCCCGCCGTCGCCCGAGCCGGTGCCGACGGCGCTGCCCTCGATGACGGCGTAGACGTGGTCGCCGTCCTCGATCGCGCGTTCCAGCGGCTTCAGGACGACCAGGCCGCCGCCCTCGCCGCGGACGTAGCCGTTGGCCCGCTCGTCGAAGACGTGGCACCTGCCGTCGGGCGAGAGGGCGCCGGCGGCCTCGACCACGGCACTGCTGAGCGGTGAGACGTTGAGGTGCACGCCGCCGGCCAGGGCGAGTTCGCTCTCGCCGGAGCGCAGGCTCTCGCAGGCCAGGTGGACGGCGACGAGCGAGGAGGACTGGCCGGTGTCGACGGTCATGCTGGGGCCCTGGAGGCCCAGGCCGTGGGAGATCCGCTGGGCGACCAGCGCGCGGCCCAGGCCCGTGAGGGTGTGGCGGGTGACGGCGTCCGCCCCCGACATGGCCACCAGGTCGGCGTAGTCCCCGGCCATCACGCCCAGGAAGACGCCCGTGCGGGGCAGCAGCGAGGGGTCGGCGGCGATCCGGGCGTCCTCCAGCCCCTGCCAGGCCAGTTCGAGCGCGAGCCGCTGCTGCGGATCGAGCTGGCCGGCCTCGCGCGGGGTGATTCCGAAGAACTCCGGATCGAACCGGTCGACGCCGTCGACGAATCCGCCGGTGCCGGGGCCGAACGGTCGATCGGCCGGGCGCGGCCGGACGGCGTCACCGCCGTTCCGCACCAGTTCCCAGAATTCCTGCGGATCCGAAGAATCCGGCAGCCTCGCCGCGATTCCGATAATCGCGATACGCCGACGACACATTGCTGTCACAACTTCCCCCCGCTGCCAATGGAATCCCCCCGTTGGCAATTGCCAGAACCCGATGATTGGACCCTGATCAGCAGGGGCATGAGTTCATGGCTCGCAGACGCTAGCAGCCGTACCGGTCCGGCAGTTACCGCGTGGATGAATCACGCCAGCGCTACTCGCGAGTCAACTCGGCAGTAATTTCGAGAGCTTTACCGGAACCCCACATATCTACCGGCGGGTAAATCCCGGAACGGCTCCGACCGCCCGGCGAACGGGGGGTTAACGGGTGCAGCGCACACCGATCCGCGGACACCCCGGAGCGCCCCGGCCAAGATCGCGAACCCCCAGGTCAGCGACGCGGGGATGGCACCCGGTGCCCGCCCTCCGGAAGCGCGCCGACCGGCGGACAACCGGTGGCCGGGAGGCGATGGTTCGGACCTGGCGAGAACTGAACAACCCTCAGGTTGTTGAGTGGAAACGGATGTTCACCCTCAGCCAGCCCTTGACCCGCACCTCAAGTTGATCTCGAGTCCCGCTTGAGCGGGATGGCCGTATCCGATCGGCCGACGTCGGATTCCGGTCGCCGAGCCCCGGTTTCGGCCTGATGAAGGTCACAACTCGGCCGTTCAACAGCACAGTTACCGGAAGGCCTCCGCACCGGCCTCGCGGGACGCTCGATTCCGCCTGACGCCGCCCGGGCCCGCCCGGAACCCCTGGTACAGGCACCGCGTGCCGCAGACCGGCACCCGGAGCCCGCCCGGCCCCCGGCGACCCCGCGGCGGCCCCGGCGCGTACGCTCCCCAGCGCAAGACGTCCCGCACCCGCCCCGCCCGCCCTCCCGGAAGGCCGAACGGACACCGATGGAATCCCCCGAGCCCCCCGAATCCCCCGAATCCCCGGAACCCCCCGACCGCAGCTCCGGTCTTCCCTTCATCGACGAACACACCGTGCTCGTGACCGCGCCCGCGACGGCCACCTGGGAAGCGCTCGTCGCCTACGTGTCCCGGACCCATCTGGGAATCGGCAGCGGATTCGCGGCTCTGGTGGGCGCCGAGCATCGGGCGGTGCGCGGAGAACTGCCCGAGGAGGGCGCCGCCTTCCCCGGTTTCGCGGTCACCGAGAGCGTGCCGGGGAAATGCCTCACCCTGGCCGGCCGGCACCGGTTCTCCCGCTACGCGCTGGGCTTCGTCCTGACCGGCGATGCCCGGGGCACCGTGCTCGCGGCCCGCTCCTACGGGGTCTTCCCCGGCCTCACGGGCCGGACCTACCGCACCCTGGTCATCGGCCTCGGCCCGCACCGGCTGCTGGTCCGGCGGATGCTCCGGGACGTGGCCCGCATCGCGCAGCGCCGCGACCCGCGACAGCGGGCACCGCACCCGGGCGGGTGAGGGACGCGCGCGCCCGCCGACACGTCCGGGCCCGTCGACGGAGGATGGGACGGTCCCGCCGCTCCCCCTCCAGGAGGCCCCGTGCCCCAGATCACCACCAATGACGGGGTCCGCCTGCACTACTACGACGAGGGCGGGGGCCGGCCCGTGCTCCTCGTCCCGGGATACGGCGCGCCCGCGGACGACTGGGCCCTGCAATGGGCCCCGCTGCTGGCGGCCGGATACCGGGTCGTCTCACTGGACCGCCGCTGGCACGGGCAGTCCGACCGGCCCTCCTGGGGGCACCGGATGGCGCGGCACGGCAAGGACGTCGACGACCTCGTCACGGCGCTGGACCTGAGCGGTGTCGTCGCCGTCGGGCAGTCGATGGGCGCCAACACCCTCTGGGCGTACGCCGACCTGGTGGGGACGGGACGGCTGGCCGGCATCGTCACCGTCGACCAGACGCCCAAGATGATGAACACCCCCGACTGGCCCTACGGCTTCTACGGGCTCACGGACGAGAACACCGGCACCTTCTTCACCGATCCGGGTGCCTTCGCCACCGGTCACGGCCGCGCCTGGGCCGATCCGGCCGCCGTCGACACCGCGATCAGGCAGGCCGGCGGCCGCGGCGCCGAGAGCGTGATCACCCCCGACACCCTCCCCCTGCTGCTGGACCACTCCCGCCAGGACTGGCGGGACGTCGTCGCCCGCGTCGACGTGCCCGTGCTGGTCCTCGCCGGCGCCCAGAGCCAGTTCTGGCCCGCCGGGCACGCCGCCGCGACGGCCGCCCTCAATCCGCTGGCCGCCTCGGCCGTCATCGCGGACGCGGGGCACGCCGCACACCTCGACCAGCCCCGCGCAGTCAGCGACCGGCTGCTCGCCTTCGCCGCGGGCCTCGGTCCCGGGAGCTGACGCGGCTGCGTGGCGCCCCGGGCGGCGGCGTCAGCGTTCGCCGGCCAGGTCGAGGTCGCCCGGGGCCGGGTCCGGTACCGGGACGGCGGTCGCGGCCGGGCGGCGCCAGTGGGCCGTGAGCGGTTCGGAGACCGCGCGCCACCAGGGGTCGACCGGCAGGGTGCCGGCCGGCTCGAAGGGGGCTCCCGGGCGCGGGACCGCGACCTGCTGGCCGGCCGCGCCCGCAGCGTCGGCGGTCCACTCCGCCGGCTCGGCCCACGGGTGCGGGGCCAGGTTGAAGGTGCCCCAGTGGATCGGCAGCAGCACGCCGTGCGCCCGGCCGCCCTGGAGGTCGAGGTGGGCCCGGACCCCTTCCTCGGGGGTCATGTGGATGTCGGGCCAGTACTCGGAGTAGGCGCCGATCTGGATCATGGTGGCGTCGAAGGGGCCGTGCTCCGCGCCGATCTCCTGGAAGCCGGGGAAGTAGCCGGTGTCCCCGCTGTGGTAGATCCGGTGCTCGGGGCCGGCCACCGCCCAGGAGGCCCACAGGGTGTGCTGCTGGTTGCGCAGGCCCCGGCCGCAGAAGTGCCGGGCCGGGGTGGCGGTCAGCGACAGGCCCGCGATCTTCGTGGTCTCCTGCCAGTCCAGCTCGCGCAGTCGGTCGGGGGCCACGCCCCAGCGCTCCAGGTGCGCGCCGACGCCCAGCGGCACCGCGAAGACGGTGTCCGTGGCGGCCAGCGCCTTGATCGTCGGCAGGTCGAGGTGGTCGTAGTGGTCGTGCGAGATCACCACGGCGTCCAGGGGGCCCAGCGCCGCCAGCGGGGCGGGGACCTTGTGCAGCCGCTTGGGGCCGGCGAAGGGGAAGGGGGAGCAGCGCTGCCCCCAGACCGGGTCGAAGAGCACCCGGCGGCCGTCGATCTCGGCCAGCACGGTGGAGTGGCCCAGCCAGGTCAGCCGCAGGCCGGTGGCCGGCGGCCGGGCGATGTCGGCGAGGGTGGTGGGGTGCAGCGGGATGGGACCGGCGGGCGTCCGGCGGACCCGCTGCTCCTTGTCGAAGTAGATCTTGGCGAACTCCACCATGGAGCCGCTGGGCCGCTGCCGGGCGCCGAGCGGGTTCTGGAAGACGCCGTCGGCGAAGTTCGGCGAGCGGCGGATCCGCTCCATCCGGGCACCGGAGGGGTCGGCGCCGAAGGACTCGGGCCGCAGGGCGCGCAGCTCTGCTCGCAGGGTTCGGGAGCCGGACAAGGCGCCTCCAGGGGCGGTCGGAGCGGTCGGGGACGGGCCGGGCGGGTCCGGAGGGGCGCGTGTGTCCGCGCCCCCGGTCCCAGTGTTCCCGTACTTCCCAACGCTCGCCCGCCCCGGAGGATTCCGGACGGCCGGAATCCGTTCCCGCCGGCGCCGCACTCCCCCGGCTGCCGCGCACGACGGGGCCGCATCCCTACAGCGGCAGCAGGTCCGGCCGCTTCGGCTCGACGTGGTCGCCCGAGGACTCGCCGCGCAGCCGGCGGCCGATCCACGGTACGAGGTGCTCGCGGGCCCACTGGACGTTGTCGCGGGCGACCTCGGCGGAGCCCCGGGGCTCCTGCGGCGGCCAGGGCTGGTCCGGGTCGGCGGGCACCTCGAGGCCGAGCACCTGGGCGGCGCGCAGCGCGACGCGGGTGTGGCCCTCCGGCGACAGGTGGAGCCGGTCGTGGTCCCAGGCCCGCCGGTCCTGGACGGACCGCAGGGACCACAGGTCCAGCACCGGGCAGCCGTACTGGTCGGCGATGGAGCGCAGGTGGGCCGTGTAGGTGGCGATCTTGCCGCGCATGTGGCGCAGCACCGGCACGCCCCGGGTGTCGAAGCCGGTGGTGATCATCACGGTGGGCACGGCAGCGGTGAGCGCGGCCACCGCGGCCTCGAAGCGCTGGGCCACGTCGTCCGGGTCGCTGCCGGGGCGGATGATGTCGTTGCCGCCGGCGCAGAAGGTCACCAGGTCGGGGGCGAGCTCCATGGCCCGCGGGACCTGCTCGGCGACGATCTGGTCGAGGAGCCGGCCGCGCACGGCGAGGTTCGCGTAGCGGAACTCGTGCTCGGGGAGCCGGTCGGCGAGCAGGACCGCCAGCCGGTCCGCCCAGCCGAGGAAGGTGCCGTCGGGGCCCGGGTCGCCCACGCCCTCGGTGAAGCTGTCGCCGATGGCCGCGTACGAGCCGGCCCGGACCGCCGGAGGGGTCGCCGGGGTGCCGTGCGGGTCCGCCGCGGTTGCCTGAGCTGCTGAAGGTGTCGAATCGCCTGCCACGGGAGCACATCCTTCACCCAAAGATGTGACCTACGCGACCGTAGGCAGGGGTTGACGCAGGGTGATCTGTACCACCCGGTCGGTTGGAGGGGGCCAGACGTACGGCCGGCGCCCCCTCGGGGCCCCGGCCGTACGCGTGGTGCGGACGCGCCTCGCACGCCGACGCGGACGCGCTCCGGAGGCGCCTCAGACGCTGACGCCCTTGCCCCGCAGGTAGGCGAGCGGGTCGATGTCCTCGCCGTAGTTCGGGCCGGTGCGGATCTCGAAGTGCAGGTGCGGGCCGGTGGAGTTGCCGGTGGAACCGGACAGGCCGATGCTGTCGCCCGCGGCGACGCTCTGCCCGGCGGAGACGTTCAGCTGCGAGAGGTGGCCGTACTGCGAGTAGCGGCCGTCCGCGTGCCGGATGACGACCTCGTTGCCGTAGGCGCCGGCCCAGCCGGCCGAGACCACGGTGCCCGCGGCCACCGCGTGGACGGTGGTACCGGTGCCGACCGCGAAGTCCACCCCGGTGTGGTAGCCGCTGGACCACATGCTGCCGCCCTCGTGGTACTGCGTCGTGATGCTCGCGCTGACCGGGGCCATGAAGGAGACGGCGCCGGTGCTGCGCTGCGCGGAGCGGCTGGCGGCGGTCGTCGCGGGCCGCTCGGCCGGCGCCTGCGCGGCCGCGGCCTGCGGCTTCGCGTGGCCCGCGGCCTTGGCCGCCTTCGGGGCCTGCGCGGCCTCGGGAGCACCGGCGGCCGCCTTCGCGCCGAGGGTCAGCTCGAGCCCCGGGTGGATCAGGGAGGGGTTCCCGCCGACGGCGGCGCGGTTGTCGGCATACAGCTGCTGCCAGCCGCCGGCCAGACCGTGCTCGTCGGCGATCTTGGAGAGGTAGTCGCCCGCGACCACGGTGTACGTGGCCGGCGCGGCGGCCGGCAGCGCGGCGGTGTGCCCGGGGGCGGCCTGGACGGCCGGCGCCGCGGCGGCGGTGTGCCCGGGGGCGGTGTGGCCCGCCGCGGTGGCTCCGGTGGCCCCGATCAGCGGCAGGGCCAGCGCGGCCCCGCCGGTGCCGGCGACCGCGAGGGAGCGGCTGAGCGGGCTGGGCTTCGGGCGGCGGTGCTTGCCTTTTCCGGGCATGGCGCATTCCTCTCCGGCGCCTGCGAGGTGAGCTGTCGGGTTCGGGCTGGAGATGCCCGGCCGCATCGCGCGGCTTCACCCCGAGCCGTCCGGACGGAAGATCCGGGATCGGCGACTTACCTGGTTCCCCCGCTCCTGCCGCACGAGTGATCGAATGAGTGCGGTCATCGGGCGGCGGCAGGATTCGGCGATCCGCCCGGATTCCCGGGGAACGTATTCCAGTTCGACCGGGGGGAACAAGCCCGGAATTCCCTCTCGGATTACCCGGGGAGGAATGATCTCCGGAATTCCGGTAACACTCCGTCTATTGCGACCGCGTAATGGCCCGCCAGTGAACGGAATTGGGGATTCCGGCTCGACCACAGAACGTCACCGTATGATCCTGCTCACCAGGGGGTGGGGACATCTCCCGCCCCCCTGCGGTAACTTGACGCCAAGTAGTGCAATTCGGACACATCACCCGAGCCGCGAGGAGCCCCAGTGACCCAGCAGATACCCCAGGCACCGGCGACCGAGCCGGAGCTCACCGGCGTGCGCAACTTCCGCGACGTGGGCGGACTTCCGGCCGTCGACGGCCGCCGGGTACGAACGGGGCTTCTGTTCCGAAGCGGACATCTCGCCCAAGCCACCGAAACCGATGCGGAATACCTCGCCTCGCTCGGCCTGCACACGATCTTCGACTTCCGCAACAACGCCGACACCTCGCTCGAAGGCGCCGACGTCGCCCTCCCCGGCGTGCTGAACATCAACATCCCGCTCTCCGACCCCGCCGAGGGCAAGCAGTTCTGGGGCATGGTCCGCACCGGCAACCTGGACCAGCTCACCGAACTGCTCGGGGACGGCAAGGCCGCCGCCCGGATGTCCTCCTCGTACCGGATCATGATCGAGGAGCGCACCGCCGAGCACAGCCGCGTCATCCACGCCCTGGCCGAGGACAGCGTCCCGGCCCTGATGCACTGCGCCGCCGGCAAGGACCGGGCCGGGCTGACCATCGCGCTCACGCTGCTGGCCCTCGGGGTCGAGCGGGAGGCGATCGTGGCCGACTACCTCGAGTCCAACGCCCCGCACCGCCGCTACCGGGTCCAGCGCAAGCCGGAGGCCGACGGGGGTCCCTCCGCCGAGGTCATGGCGCTGCTCTCGCCCCTCTTCGAGGCCCGCGCCGAGTACCTGCTCACCGCCTTCGAGGCCATCGAGGAGCTGTGGGGCACCGTGGACCGCTACCTGGCCGAAGGCCTCGGACTCAGCCCCGAGACCCTGGACCGGCTGCGCGACCGGCTGCTGGTCTGAGCCGCCGCGCCGGGTCCGTCCCGCCGGCCGGGACGGGCTCCGAGGAGGACCCCGGGCCGGCCGGGGTCCCCCGGCCGGCCCGGCCCCTCAGCGCCCGCTGACCGCCTGCTTCACCAGCGTCCGCCCGAACTCCCACATCAGGCCGCCCCCGCCGTGCGCCTCGTCCATCACCGCGCAGAAGGCGGTGACGAACCGGTCCACGTCCGCCTCGTCGATGACCAGCGGCGGGATCAGCTTGATCACCTCCAGGTGGTCGCCGGAGACCTGGGTGAGGATCCGGTGCTTCTGGAGCAGCGGCACCACGACCATCTGCGCGAAGAGCCCCTTGCGGGCCGCCTGGAGCATCGTCCACCGGCTGCGCAGCCCCAGCGACGCGGGCCGCCCGAACTCGATGCCGATCATCAGGCCGCGCCCGCGCACCTCGTGCAGCAGCTCGTACCGGTCCACCAGCGCGGCCAGCTTCCCGCGCAGCAGGTCGCCCATGGCCCGGGAGCGGGCCACCAGCTGCTCGTCCTCCATCACCGCCAGCACGGCCAGCCCGGCCGCCATCGCCTGCGCGTTCGAACCGAAGCTGGCGGAGTGCACCAGCACCCGGTCCATGGACGAGTAGACCTTCTTGAAGATCCAGTCCTTGCCGAGGGTGGCGCCGACCGGCACGTACCCGCCGGACAGCGCCTTGGCGACGCAGACCAGGTCCGGCTCGACCCCGGCCTCGTGCTGGTAGGCGTAGAAGTCGCCGGTGCGGCCCAGGCCGGTCTGCACCTCGTCGGCGATCAGCAGCGCCTTGTGCCGGTGCAGCAGCTCCTGGGCGGCCCGCAGGTAGCCGGGGGGCGCCGGGTACACGCCCTTGCCCTGGACCGGCTCCACGATCAGCGCGGCCACGTCGCCGTGCCGCAGCTCGCGCTCCAGCGCGCCGAGGTCCCCGAGCGGCACCGCCGTGTCGGGCAGCAGCGGGGCGAAGCCGTCCCGGAAGCCGTCCTCGCCGTTGACCGACAGCGCGCCGGTGGTCAGCCCGTGGAAGGCGTGCGCGCAGTACAGCACCCTGGGCCGGCCGGTGGCGTACCGGGCGAACTTGAGCGCGGTCTCCACGGCCTCGGTGCCGCTGTTGCCGAAGAAGACCCGGTCCAGGTGCGGGCTGTGCGCCAGCAGCCGCTCGGCCAGCAGCCCGGGCAGCGGCGCGCAGTCGAAGCGGGTCAGGTCCGCGAGCGAGGCGTCGAGCACGTCGTGCAGCGCCTTGCGGACGACGGGGTGGTGGCGCCCCACGCCCATCACCCCGAAGCCGGCGAGCATGTCGAGGTGGTCGTTGCCCTCGGCGTCCCAGAAGTGCGCACCCTCGGCCCGCTCGTACACCTTGTCGAAACCGATGGTGTGCAGCATCCGGGGCAACTGGTGGTTGAGGTGGCGGGCGTGCAGCTCGTACCGTTCCCTGCCGCGCTCGGCCAGCAGCCGGTTCAGGTCGAAGGCCGGGCCGGTGCCGGCGGGGTCCTGCGTCATGCGCTCCGCTCCTTGCCGTGTGCGTGCGCGGGTGCGCCGCCCCGCGCGCCGTCGTGGGCCCGGCCGGCGGCCGGGCCGGGCCCGCCCGGGTGCGGGCCTGCGGCCCGCTCGTCGAGGGTCCGGAGGGCGGCTCCGATCCCGCCCGCCACCTCGACCGGGGTCAGCCCGATGTCGGCCAGCACCTCCCCGCGCTTGGCGTGGGCGAGGAAACGTTCCGGGATGCCGAAGGTCCGCAGCGGTACGTCGGTCTCGGCGTCCCGCAGCGCCTGGCCCACCGCCCAGCCGACCCCGCCGGTGCGGCTGTTGTCCTCGACCACCGCGACCAGCCGGTGCCGGGCCGCGAGCGGGGCCAGCGCCGGGTCCAGCGGCTTGACCCAGCGGGGGTCGACGACCGTGCAGCCGATGCCCCGGGCGGCCAGCAGCTCGGCCGCGCCGAGGCAGACCGTGGCCATCACCCCGGCCGCGACCAGCAGGACGTCCGGGCGCCCGGCCGGGCGGGCCAGCACGTCGATGCCGCCGATCCGGGCGAGCGCCGGCACCTCGGGCCCGACGGCCTCCTTGGGGAAGCGCAGCACGGTCGGCGCGTCCGCGACCGCCAGCGCCTCGCGCAGCTGCGCCCGCAGCTGACCGGCGTCGCGCGGGGCGGCGATCCGCAGGCCCGGTACGACCTGCAGGACCGACATGTCCCACATGCCGTTGTGGGAGGGCCCGTCGGCGCCGGTGACCCCGGCCCGGTCCAGCACGAAGGTCACCCCGCTGCGGTGCAGCGCGACGTCCATCAGGACCTGGTCGAAGGCCCGGTTGAGGAAGGTGGCGTACACCGCGACCACCGGGTGCAGTCCCCCGGCGGCCAGGCCGGCCGCCGAGGTGACCGCGTGCTGCTCGGCGATGCCCACGTCCCAGACCCGGTCCGGGAACCTCTCGGCGAACTCGGTGAAGCCGACCGGGTGCAGCATGGCGGCGGTGACGGCCACCACGTCGGGGCGCTCCGCCCCGACCGCGGCCAGCTCGGCCCCGAAGACCGAGGTCCAGGAGGGTCCCGGCGGCGGTCCCAGGGGCTCCCCGGTGAGGGGGTCGATGACCCCGACGGTGTGGAAGCGGTCGGCCTCGTCGGCCAGGGCCGCCGGGCAGCCGCGGCCCTTCTCGGTGATGCAGTGCACCAGCACCGGGCCCTTGAACCCCTTGGCGCGGGTGAGCGCCGCCTCCAGCGCGCCGGTGTCGTGGCCGTCGACCGGGCCGATGTACTTGAGCCCCAGGTCCTCGAACATGCCCTGGGGGGCGAAGGCGTCCTTGAAGCCCTTCTTGGCCCCGTGCAGGCCCCCGTAGAGGGGTGCCCCGACCACGGGGGTGCGCTCCAGCAGGTCCTTGCCGCGGGCCAGCACCCGTTCGTAGCCGTCGCTGGTGCGCAGCGCGGCGAGGTGGCCGGCCAGCCCGCCGATGGTGGGGCCGTAGGAGCGGGCGTTGTCGTTGACGACGACCACCAGCGGCCGGTCCTTGGCGGCGGCGATGTTGTTCAGCGCCTCCCAGGCCAGGCCGCCGGTGAGCGCGCCGTCACCGACCACGGCGACGACGTGGCCCCCGCCGCCGCGCACCTGCCGGGCCTTGGCGAGGCCGTCGGCCCAGCCGAGGGCGGTGGAGGCGTGTGAGTTCTCGATCACATCGTGCTCGGACTCCTCGCGGGAGGGATATCCCGACAGGCCGCCCTTTCCGCGGAGTTTCGAGAAGTCCTGCCGGCCGGTGAGGAGTTTGTGGACGTAACTCTGGTGGCCGGTGTCCCACAGGATCCGGTCGGCCGGGGATTCGAATACCCGGTGCAGGGCGATGGTCAGTTCGACCACGCCGAGATTGGGTCCGAGATGGCCGCCGGTCCTGGAGACGGCGTGGATCAGGAATTCCCGGATTTCCGCGGCCAGTTCGCCCAGCCGCTCCCCGGGGACCGCCTTCAGGTCGCGCGGTCCCCGGATCCCTTCGAGAATCGACATGCTGAGCCCCCTGTTCGGATCTCGTTCAGTCGCTCCGCCGGGCCCGCCGTCAGCCCCGGTTGCCCGAGACCGTCTCGCGGGCGGCCCGCAGGGACTCCTTGAGGGAGCCCATGGTGGCCAGCACCGCGGTGGGCTCGTACCCGCAGTGGGCCATGCAGTTGGCGCACCGCGGGTCCTTGCCGCGGCCGTACTTGTCCCAGTCCGTCTCCTCGATGAGCTCGCGGTAGGTGGGCACGTAGCCGTCGCTCATCAGGTAGCAGGGCCGCTGCCAGCCGAAGAGGGAGTAGTTGGGGATCGCCCAGGCGGTGCAGGGGAAGTCGGCCTTGCCCTCGAGGAAGTCGAGGAAGAGCGGCGAGTGGTTGAGCCGCCAGCGGGCCCGGTTGCCGCCCGCGAAGGCCTTCTTGAAGAGCTCGCGGGTCTGCTCCACGCCCAGGAAGTGCTCCTGGTCGGGGGCCTTCTCGTAAGCGTAGGCGGGCGAGATCATCATCTCGTCGACCTTCAGGTCGTCGTTGAGGTAGTTGAGCACCTCGATGATGGTCTGCGGGGTGTCGGTGTTGAAGAAGGTCGAGTTGGTGGTGACCCGGAAGCCGCGGCGCTGGGCGTCCTTGATGGCCGCCACCGCCTCGTCGAAGACGCCCTCCTTGGCCACCGACTCGTCGTGGCGCTCGCGGAGCCCGTCGATGTGCACGGCGAAGGCGAAGTAGGGCGAGGGCGTGAAGTTCTCGATCTTCTTGCGCAGCAGCATGGCGTTGGTGCAGAGGAAGACGTACTTCCGCTTGGCCACGAGCTGGCGCACGATCTCGTGGATCTGCGGGTGCATCAAGGGCTCGCCGCCCGCGATGGAGACCATCGGGGCACCCGACTCGAGCACGGCGCCCACCGCCTGCGCCACGGGCATCCGCTGCTTGAGCACCCCCGCCGGGTGCTGGATCTTGCCGCAGCCCTCGCATTTCAGGTTGCAGGCGAAGAGCGGCTCCAGCTCCACGATGAGCGGGAACTTCTCACGCTTGCGGAGCTTCTGTTCGAAGAGATAGGTCCCGACCCTGATGGACTGTCGCAGCGGCATGGCCATCTGGCTCACCTCCTGGGGAGCAGCAAATTACGGTGCCAGTCATGAAAAGCGGGAAGAACGGCACGAAGGACGCGGAAGGCCGATATTCCACCGCGTACCGTGCCGATTCGGACGAGCTCATGCTCCGGAGCGTCCACGATCACCCGGACGGCCGCAACCGGGCGGCCGCCGGACGGGGGCGCCGGACCACCGGGCAGCACCACGGGGTCCACCGCGTCCCACGCACCCGGCCGCCGGACGGCGGTGTACAGGGTGGCGGCGGACTCCATGTCCACCGCCACGGCCCCGGCCGCCCGCAGCTGCGCCCGCTCGGGGCCGCGTACGACGTGGTCGGAGCCGGTCAGCAGGCCGGTGTGGACCGTGCGGCCGGGTACGGCCCGGGCGAGCGCCCCGGCCAGCAGCTCGGCCCCGACACAGGGGACGGCGCCCCGCTCGTCCCGGGTCTCCAGGGCCACCACCAGGTCGCCCGGCTTCATCCCGGGCAGCAGCCCGGCGCAGAAGCCGGTGGCCACCACCGCGGCCCGGTCCATCCCGGGCGCGGCCAGCGCGGCGCCCACCGCCCGCTCGGCGGCCCGGGGGCCCATGCCGGTCCGCACCACCGTGAGCGGGCCGTCGCTCCCGGCCCGGCCGGCCCGGCGCAGCGCCAGCCGCTCGATGCCCAGCGCGCAGGCGACCAGCAGCGGCGGTCCGTCTCCGGCCCCCGGGGGGCGGTCGGCGCCCATCAGGCGCCACCGCCCTCGGCCGGGGCGGGCGCGGCCACCGGGGCCGGCTCCCGCGTACGGTCCGCGACGCCGCCCGCGGCGAAGGGCTCCCCGTACAGGTAGCGGCCCAGCGCGGTGAGCGGGAAGACCTGCCGGTACAGGTGGTAGTTGATGGAGAAGTCCCAGGGGAAGCCGGTACCGGTGAACTGCGGCTCGTCCCAGGAGCCGTCGGCCCGCTGGGTGCCGGTGAGCCAGGCAACCCCCCGCTCGACGGCCGCGGACTCCCGCTCCCCCGCGGCCAGCAGGGCCATCAAGGCCCAGGCGGTCTGGGAGGCGGTGGACTCCCCCCGCCCGGCCCAGCTGCGGTCGTGGTAGGAGCGCTGGTCCTCGCCCCAGCCGCCGTCGTCGTTCTGCACGCTCTCCAGCCAGGTCACCGCCTTGCGCATCGCGGGGTGCGAGCCGGGCAGGCCGGCCGCGGCCAGCGCGGGCAGCACCGAACCGGTGCCGTAGACGTAGTTGGTGCCCCAGCGGCCGAACCACGAACCGTCCGGCTCCTGTTCGGCCAGCAGCCAGTCGATGCCCCGCCGGGTGCGCGGGTGGTGGGCGCGGCCCTCGACCGCCAGCATCTCCACCACGTGCGCGGTGACGTCCGCCGACGGCGGGTCGATCACCTCGCCGAAGTCGCAGAAGGGCAGCCGGTTGGGCAGCGGGCTGGTGTTGTCGGCGTCGAAGGCGGCCCAGGCGCCGTTCTTCGACTGCATGCCCAGGCTCCAGCTCATGCCGCGCCGGATCGCGCCCTCCATCCGGGCCGGCTGCGGGTGCCGGATGCGGCGCAGCGCCAGCACCACCTCGGCGGTGTCGTCGATGTCGGGGTAGTTGTCGTTGTGGAACTCGAACGCCCAGCCGCCGGGGGCGAGTCGGGGGCGGCGCACCGCCCAGTCGCCGGGCCGGTCGATCTCCTCGGCCAGCATCCAGTCGGCGGCCTTGACCAGGGCCGGGTGGTCGGCCGGCAGGCCCCCGTCGACCAGCGCGATGGCCGCCAGGCAGGTGTCCCAGACCGGTGACTGGCAGGCCTCGATCATGCGGGCGCCGTCCTCGCGCCAGACGGCGAACCGGTCCAGCGAGGCCAGCCCGGCGCGCATCACCGGGTGCTCCAGGTCGTAGCCCAGCAGGTGGAGGGCGATCAGCGAGTAGACGGCCGGGGGCTGGATCCCGCCCCAGCAGCCGTCGTTCTCCTGGCGCTCGATGATCCAGCGGGCGGCGGTGTTCATCGCCGCCCCGCGCAACCGCCGCGGGGCGAGCCGCCGGTAGAGGTGCAGGGCCTTGTCCAGGCGCTGGAACAGGCCCTCCCAGCTGGCGGCCGGGGCGGCCGGCCGGGCCGGGTTGGGGTCCCGGGCGTCGGTGTGCAGCTCGTCGAGGGCGAAGGGCGCCGGACGCACCGGCCGCTTGGCCGAGACCACGGTCAGCGGGACGATCGTCTGCCGGGCCCAGCAGCCGAAGTCGTAGATGTTCAGCGGGAACCAGGACGGCAGGAACAGCAGCTCGGGGGGCAGCTCGGGCAGGTCCTCCCAGCGCCACCAGCCGAACAACGCCAGCCAGATGCGGGTGAAGACGCGGGCCCCGGCGATCCCGCCGTGGGCGCGGATCCAGGCGGCCGAGCGGGCCATGTGCACGGCGTCCGGGGCGTCTCCGGCCAGCCGCAGGGCGACGTACGCCTCGATGGTGGCGGACAGGTCGCTGGGGCCGCCGTGGAAGGTGGCCCAGGTGCCGTCGGGGCGCTGCTCGCCGCGGATGAAGAGGGCGGCGGCGCGGGTGGTGCTCTCGTCCCGGATCCCGAGGAACTGCCGCAGCAGCAGGTCCTCGGCGTCCATGGTGACGTTGGTCTCCAGGTCGCCCTTCCACCAGCCGGCCGGGTCCTGGCGGCCGAGCAGGTGGGCGGTGGCCGCCGCGGCGGCCTGGAGGGCGGCGGCCTCCAGGCCGGTGGCCGGCTCGGGCCCGCCCCGTCCGGCGGCGGCCTGCCCGGCCGTCGCGGGGCCGGCTCCCGCCGTCTGCGGGGCCCCGGGCACCGCAGGCGATTCGTTTGTTCCGCTGGCCGCTTCCGCCCCGGGCGCTGCCGCTCCGGCGCTTCCGTCGGTCGTCGCTGTCATGGCTTCCCCTTCGTGCAGTGTCCTCTGCTTGGCTGGGGTCCGCCGTCGGCCGGCGCCTGGCGGAGCAGGCGGCGCCGGCCGGCGACTCGCGAGTCATCTCCCGATGGTGATCATCTCTTGCGGACGACGACGAAGTCGGCCAGCGCCACGAGCTGATCGCGGATCTTCTGGGGCATGTCGACCTCGTCCAGGGCCTGGACGGCCACCGCGTGCTGGCGCCGGGCCTCCTCCTCGGTCCAGCGCCGGCCGCCGGCCGCCTCGATGAGGGCGGCGCGGGCCGCGAACTCCTCCTCGGAGAAGCTGTCGAACTCGTTGCTCTTCGCGTCGGCGGCGAGGAGTTCGCCCAGCTGCTCGGAGGCCTCGCCGCCGGCCGCGAGGGCGGCGACCACCGGCAGGGACTTCTTGCGCTGGCGCAGGTCGCTCCAGGTCTGCTTGCCGGTGGACTCCGGGTCGCCCCAGATGCCGAGCAGGTCGTCCACCGCCTGGAAGGCCAGGCCCAGGTGGTAGCCGTACTCCTCCAGCTTGTCGGCGGTCCGGTCGTCCGCCCCGCCGAGGACCGCGCCGATGGAGACGGCGCAGGCCAGCAGCGCGCCGGTCTTGTTGCCCTCCATCTCCAGGCACTCCTCGACGCTGACCCGCTCGCGGTGCTCGTACGAGATGTCCTGGGCCTGGCCGTCGATCAGCTTGCGGGTGGCGGTGGTCAGGCGGCGGGTGGCCCGGCCGGCCTCGACGGTGCCGAGCTCCAGGAGGAGTTCGTTGGCCAGGGCGAAGAGCGCGTCGCCGACGAGGATCGCCTGCGCCGGGCCGTGCACCTTCCACACGGTGTCGCGGTGCCGGCGCTGCTCGTCGCCGTCCATCAGGTCGTCGTGCAGCAGGGAGAAGTTGTGCACCAGCTCGACCGCGACCGCGCCGGGGATGCCGACCTCGGGAGCGGCGCCCGCCGCCTCGGCGGAGAGCAGGGCGAGGGCCGGGCGGACCGCCTTGCCGCCGTCGCCGTCCGACGGGTTGCCGTGGGCGTCGATCCAGCCGAAGTGGTAGGCGGCGACGGTGTCCATCGGCGCTGCGAGCCGGTCGATGGCGGCGCGCAGCACGGGGGTCGACAGGTCGCGGCCGCGCTCGAGGAGCGCGACCGTGTCCGCCTTCTCCGCCGTCGGCGTGTTCGCCCTGTCGGCGGCCGGGTTCCCCGGGTTCACTGGCTCTCCTCTTGTTGCTGTGCTGGTCGTGCCCGGCGTGCCGGTCGCGGGGGCCGTACTGGTCGTCATACCGCGCTCCTGCTGCGGGTCCCCCACGCGTAGCCGGGGGGAGGATGTTCATGGTGGCGGCCCAGGGTGGTGAGCGCGTGGTGCGCCGCGCCGATACCGCTGCGCACGGCGCCCTCCATGGTCGCGGGCCATCCGGTGGCGGTCCACGCGCCGGCCAGGAAGAGGCCCGGGGCGTGGGTGCGGTTGCCCGGCCGGAGCCGGCCGACACCGGGGGTGGGGGCGAACGTCGCTGTCCGCTCCCGGGTGACGAAGAAGTCGCGGACCTTGGCGCCGCGCGCGGCCGGCAGCAGCCGCTCCAGTTCCGGCAGGTACTTGGTGCGCAGCACGGCGACCGGCTCCTCGATGTCCGCCTGGGCGGCGGACTGCGACAGCGCCAGGTACTGGCCGCCGTCGGCGAGTCCGGAGGAGTCGGTGCGGTCGAAGACCCACTGGACGGGGGTGCCGAGGGCGGCGAAGAAGGGCTGCCGGAGCACCTTGCGGTCGTAGACCACGTGGACGTTGAGGATCGGGGCGGTGCCGATGTCCAGGAGCGTGTCGGGGTCGTCGAGGGCGCCGGCCGGCAGCAGGCCGTGGGCCTCGCGCTGGGGCACGGCCAGCACGACCGTGCCCGCCTCCAGGACCTCGCCGTCGGTCGCGACCCGCCAGGTGCCCTCGGCGGTACGGGTCACCGCCGAGGCCCGGGCGCGCAGTTCGGTGCGGACGCCGGCCGCGGTCAGGGCCTTGCGGGCGAGGGTGTCGTGCAGGTCGCCCAACGGGACCCGGGCCCAGCCGATGTCGGCGGCGCCGGGCTCGGTGAGCAGGGCGGTCTTGAAGACCATGGCGGCCAGGCCCAGCGAACAGCGCCCGGCGGGGGCGTTGAGGGTGGCGATGCCGATGAGGTCCCACAGTGCCTCGACGCTGCGCCGGGACTGCCCGTAGCGGCCGAGCCAGGTGGCGAAGTCCACGCCGTCCAGGGCCGGGTCGGCGGGGTCGAGGGCGCGCAGCGCGAGGGCGGCCCGGCCGACGGCGGCCCGCTCGGCCAGGCTCAGGTGCGGGTAGCGGGCCAGTGAGCTGCTCAAGTGCAGGGGCACGGGGAGGGAGTTGCGGCGCAGCCGGCCCAACTTCGGCCCGCCGGGGGCGGCGACGTCCAGGACGGGGACGTCCAGCCGGTCCTGGAGGGGCGCGAGGGCGGCGCCGTCGATCCGGTCCAGGAACCACCGGTAGGCGGTGCAGCAGCGCAGGTAGACGTGCTGGCCGTTGTCCACGGTCAGTTCGCCGCGCCGGAAGGAGAAGGCCAGGCCGCCCAGCCGGGGCCGGCCTTCGAGGAGGGTGACCTCGAGGCCGGCGTCGGCCAGTTCGAGGGCGGCGGTGACGCCGGCGAGGCCGCCGCCGACGACGACGGCGCGGTTGTCGCTCACGCGCCCTCCTCCCGCCCGGTCCGCGACCCCGACGGTCCGGCACCCGCCCGCGTAGACGCGCTCCGGGGGGCGCCGGTTGCCCGGCCGGTCACCTGGTCCATCAGGCCCGCCTCCTCGTGCTCCGGCGTGAGATGGTCCGCGCGTCCAGGCCGGACAGGCCCCGGACGGCGACGTAGGCCTTCTCGCGCACCGGCAGCGAGACCCGGCCGCGCAGCACGGCCTCCGGCTCGCGTTCGATGCGGTCGAGCAGGCGGCGGTAGATGCCGGCCATGGCGGCCACACAGGCTCCGCTGCGCCGGTCGAGCATGGGCAGCAGCCGGTAGCCCTCGGCGAACAGGGCCCGGGCCCGCCGGACTTCGTGGTGGACCAGGCCCGGGAAGTCGGAGCCGGCCGGTGCCCGGTCGGATCCGAAACCCTCCTCGCAGCCGAACTTGGCCAGGTCCTCGGCCGGCAGGTAGGTGCGGCCGTTGCCGGCGTCCTCGCGAACGTCCCGCAGGATGTTGGTCAGTTGCAGGGCGAGGCCGAGCGTGTCGGCGTACTCGGAGGCGCGTTCGGCGTCGGCGGCCCCGAGGCCGCCGGCGTTCGGGGTGCCGAACACGCCGAGCGAGAGCCGTCCGATGGCCCCGGCCACGCACCGGCAGTAGACCTCGAGGTCGTCCCAGGTCTCGTAGGTGGCGCCGCGGACGTCCATCAGGACGCCGTCGATGAGTTCGTCGAGTCCGCCGAGCGGGATCGGGAAGCGGCGGGCCGCGTCGGCGAGGGCCACGGCCACCGGGTCGGTGTCGTCCTCGTCGACCGCGCCCTCGCGGATCCGGTCGAGCAGCGCCCGGGTGTCGGCCAGCCGGGCGGCCTTGGCCTCGGGCGGCAGGGTGCCGTCACCGATGTCGTCGACCCGGCGGGAGAAGGCGTACAGCGCCGACATGGCCTGCCGCTTGTCGGTGGGCAGCAGCCGGATGCCGTACGCGAAGTTGCGCGCCTGGGTGCCGGTGACGGCCTCGCAGTAGGTGTACGCGGCGAGTACCGGTGCGGACGCGGTCGTTTGGCCCTCCACGGTCGGGCTCACCCTTCTCTCGGCGCGGTGCGCAGGACGGCGCCCACTTCGCGGAGCAGCCGGTGCTTGGCTGCCTTGGGCGGACCGGACAGCACGTCGAACCCGGCTCCGGCCACCGCGGCCAGGGCCGCGCGCCCGCCGCCGACGAAGCCGGCGAGCAGCAGCCGGAGCCTGCCGTGGACGCTACCCACCAGCGGGGCGCCTTCATCCAGCAGGTGGCCGGCGCGTTCGGCCTGGTACGCGATCAGGGAGCGGACGGCGGCGCCGGCCGACGGGGCGGCCAGGTCGCTCTCGCGGACCCGGAACCGCGCCATGTCCTCGGCGGGCAGGTAGATGCGGTCGCGGCCGAGGTCCTCGGCGACGTCCTGCAGGTGTTCGACGATCTGCAGTGCGGTGCAGACGGCGTCGGACCGGCGGATGCGTTCGGGGCTGGCGGTGCCGGTGAGCGCCAGGACCAGGCGGCCCACCGGGTTGGCGGACAGCTCGCAGTAGTCGAGCAGGTCCTGGTAGGTGGCGTACCGGGTGACCTGCTGGTCCTGCCGGTTGGCCGCGATGAGGCCGAGGAAGGGCTCGGGGGTCAGCCGGTGGCGGGCGACGACCGGCTGGAGGTCCCGCAGCAGCGGGTGCCGGGGGGCGCCGTCGAAGACCCGGAGCAGGTCCGCCTCGAAGGCGTCGAGGAGGGCGAGCCGGTCCTCGGCGTGCTCGGGGGCCACGCCCAGCAGGGCGGCGTCGCCGCCGCCGGGGGCGAGGTCGCCGTCGCCGATGTCGTCGACCAGCCGGGCGTACCCGTAGACGGCCAGCAGTCCCTCGCGCCAGGCCTGCGGCACGAAGAAGGGGGCCACCGGGAAGTTCTCGTGGGCCGCCTTCCCGAGGGTGGCGCGCGCGTGGTCCGCTTCGGACCGGGGCCGGATGCCGGACCCCGCGGTCACCGCCCGCCGCCCGCGGCGGGGACGGCTCGCGTGCCTGGGGGCCGGAGAATTCCCGTAGCCATTGCCGTCACATCTCCCGTTCTACACTGCCGACCCAATACAGCCCATTTCGGACACGCCGCCGGTGCAATGCGGGAAGTCGGGGACTCACATGCGGAGAAACCGCCCCACTTGCCACGTATATGCACCGCTACAGCTTACGTTGTACAACGCTTCACGGCCCTCCCGGGTGTCCGTCCGGTAACCGAATGTCGTTCCCCGGACGGCCCCGACACCATGCCACGGCCCCCACCGCGGCTGCGGCAGGGGCCGGGAGCGTCCGGGACCGGGACCTAGCGGCCGGTCTCCTTCTCGTACGCGGCGACGACCTCCTCGGTCGGGCCGTCCATCAGCAGCTCGCCCTTCTCCAGCCACAGCACCCGGGTGCAGGTGTCCCGGATCGACTTGTTGCTGTGGCTGACCAGGAAGACCGTGCCGGCCTCCTTGCGCAGCTCGCGGATGCGCTCCTCGGAGCGGATCTGGAACTTGCGGTCACCGGTGGCCAGTGCCTCGTCGATCATCAGGACGTCGTGGTCCTTGGCCGCCGCGATGGAGAAGCGGAGCCGGGCCGCCATGCCGGAGGAGTAGGTGCGCATGGGCAGGGTGATGAAGTCGCCCTTCTCGTTGATCCCCGAGAAGTCGACGATGCCCTGGTAGCGCTCCTTGATCTGCTCCCGGGACATGCCCATGGCCAGACCGCCGAGCATGACGTTGCGCTCGCCGGTGAGGTCGTTCATCAGCGCGGCGTTCACGCCCAGCAGCGAGGGCTGCCCGTCGGTGTAGACCTTGCCGGACTCGCAGGGCAGCAGGCCGGCGATGGCCCGCAGCAGCGTGGACTTGCCGGAGCCGTTGGAGCCGATGAGGCCGATGGCCTCGCCGCGGTACGCCGTGAAGGAGACGCCCCGCACCGCGTGGACCTTGCGCACCCCGCGGGCCGAGTCGGCCCGCTTCTTGCCGCGGACGATCTTACTCAGGGCCGCGGTCGCGCTGCCCTTGCCGCCGCCGCCCGCGTTGACCCGGTAGACGATGTGGACGTCGTCCGCGATGACCGTGGGGACGCCCGCCTGGTTGTTCTCAGCCACGGCCGTAACGCTCCTCAGCCTTCCAGAAGTACACGAACCCGCCGACGCCGACCAGCACGGCCCAGCCGACCGCGAAGGCCCACACGTGCGGCGGCAGGTTCGAGGCGCCGTACTTGTCGATCAGCGCGAACCGGATGAGGTCCATGTAGATCGCCGCCGGGTTCCACTGGAGCGCGTCCGCGATCCAGTGCGGCTTGCCCTTGAGCATCACGGTGATCGAGAACATGACGCCCGAGGCGTACATCCAGGTCCGCATGATGAAGGGCATCAGCTGCGCCAGGTCGGGCGTCTTGGCGCCCATCCGCGCCATGACCAGCGCCAGTCCGGTGTTGAAGACGAACTGGAGGAACAGCACCGGCAGGACCAGCAGCCAGGACGGGCCCGGGTAGTTGCCGAAGGCGATGGCCACCGCGAAGATCACGATCATCGAGTACAGCAGCTGCTGGAGCTGCTGGAGCGAGAACGAGATCGGCAGCGAGGCGCGCGGGAAGTGCAGCGCCCGCACCAGGCCCAGGTTGCCGGAGATCGCCCGGACGCCGGCCATCACGGAGCTCTGCGTGAAGGTGAAGACGAAGATGCCCATCACCAGGAAGGGGATGTAGACCCCCTTCTCCATGCCGCGGCCCGCCTGCAGGATCAGCCCGAAGATCAGGTAGTAGACCAGGGCGTTGAGGAGCGGGGTGGCCACCTGCCAGATCTGGCCGAGCTTCGCCTGGCTGTACTGCGCCATGAGCTTGGCCGAGGAGAAGGCGAGGATGAAGTGGCGGCGGCCCCACAGCTGCCGGACGTACTCGCCGAGCCCCGGTCGGGCACCGCTCACCGACAGGCCGTACTTGGCGGCGAGTTCCGCCGCGCTCAGCCCGGCGTCGGGAGACGGCGGCGTGCTCGTGGCGAGAGCGCCGTCATGGGTTGTGTCACTCACAAGTTGAAACTTTCGTCTTCAAGATGCGCGGCCGGTCGGGCGGGGGGCACGTGGGCACCTGGTCCCGGGAGTACGCCCATGGTCCCAGAACCGAGCTTGTCAGATGACGGGCGGGCGTCCCAGCCGGGTCAGCCGCCACACGGTCTTCCACTTCATGGGGCGGCGCGGACCGCAGTCGGCCCGCCAGCCCTCGCGGAAACCGCCGCACCACGCCTTGAGGGCGGCGGCCGAGGGCCGGCGCACCAGCGTGAGCAGCGTCCAGACCCCGAGGTAGACCGGGACCAGCACGGCCGGCAGGTTGCGCCGGGCCAGCCAGACCCGGTTGCGGGCCACGTTGTGGTGGTAGCTCGCGTGCCGGGAGGGCGCGGTGGTCGGGTGGAAGAGCACCATGTCGGCCCGGTAGTCGATCTGCCAGCCGGCGTCCAGCGCCCGCCAGGCCAGGTCGGTCTCCTCATGGGCGTAGAAGAACGCCCCCGGGAGCCCGCCCACCTGCTCGAACACCTTCGTGCGGACGGCGTTGGCGCCGCCCAGGAAGGTGGTCACGCGCGAGGAGCGCATCGGGTCCGCGGCACGCAGCCGCGGCACGTGCCGCCGCGCGGTGGCCCCGGTGTCCGGATCGGCGATCCGGAAGCTGACGATGCCCAGCTCCGGGTCCTCCGTGAAGGCCTGGCGGCACAGCTCGGCGGTGTCGGTGCGGGGCAGCAGCCCGTCGTCGTCCAGGAACAGCAGGACGTCCACCTCCCGGCCACCGGGCCCGAAGGCCTCGATGCCGGCGTTGCGGCCGCCCGGGATGCCGAGGTTCTCCGGCAGGTCCAGGGTGCGCACCCCGGCCGGCACCAGGCCGGTGACGGTGACGCCCTGGCCGACCACGACCACCTCGACCGGGTCGCCCTCCTGGCGGGCGACCGAGTCGAGCAGGGCCTTCAGGTCGTCCGGCCGGTTGCCCATGGTGATGATCACCGCGCCCACGCGCAGCGGGGCGGTCACTTCAGCCTGCTGGAGGCGAGGATGGACACCAGGTGCAGCACGGTCTGGAGCAGCGCGATGCCGGCGAGGACGGCGACGCCCACCCGGGAGAAGAACAGGTCCCCGCGGACCTGGTCGGCCACCGCCAGCGCCAGGATCAGCAGCGAGGCCTCGATGCCGAGGATCAGCCGGTGGAACTTGAGCGCGGCCGCGGCCCGCCGGGCCAGCGCCATGCCGGAGGACCGCGGCTCGGCCGCCGCCTCCTTGACCACGGGCAGCCCGCCCTGGTGCCGGGCGACGCCGACCAGGTCGGTCTCCGCCTTGATCAGGATGGCGCCCAGCGCCGCGAGGGTGCCGAGGAAGGCCCACAGCCAGTCGATCCGGCCGCCGCCCCACAGGTCCGCGGCGCGCAGGCCGAAGCCGACCAGCACCGCCGCGTCGCACAGGTACGCGCCGACCCGGTCCAGGTACACGCCGGAGAGCGAGAACTGCTTCTTCCAGCGCGCCACCTCGCCGTCGACGCAGTCGAGCAGCAGGTAGCCCTGGACCGCGAGCACGCCGAGGACGGCGCCCCAGACGCCCGGCACCAGCAGGGCCGGGGCGGCCAGCACACCGCTCAGCGTCATCACGTAGGTCAGCTGGTTGGGCGTGACCTTGGTGGTGACCAGGAGCCGGGTGATGCGCAGGGAGATCTCGCGCATGTACAGGCGGCCGCCCCAGTGCTCCCCGCTGCGCCGGTCCTTCACGCCCGGGGGGTGAACGACGGGGCGGAGTTCAGCTACTGATGGTCTTGGCATAGTCGGAGTAGGCGTCCCTGATCTCGGCTGCGGACAGGTTGAGGTGCTCCAGGATCGTGAAGCGTCCCGGGCGGGTCTGCGGGGCGTACTCGACGGCGGCGACGAACTCGTCCACGCTGAACCCGATCTCCTCGGGCAGCACGGGCAGCCCGTGCTTGCGCAGCACCTCGGCGAAGAGGCCGGACTGGTCGCGGGCCCCGCGCAGGTGCATGGCGAAGGCGGCACCGAGGCCGACCTGTTCGCCGTGCAGCGCCGAGCGCCCCGGGTAGAGCAGGTCGAAGGCGTGGCTGATCTCGTGGCAGGCGCCGGACGACGGGCGGGTGTCCCCG
The DNA here is from genome assembly GCF_040684615.1 of Streptomyces sp. NPDC089919. Lineage (NCBI taxonomy): Bacteria > Bacillati > Actinomycetota > Actinomycetes > Kitasatosporales > Streptomycetaceae > Streptomyces > Streptomyces sp. NPDC089919. Next base: position 9,992 of record NZ_JBFBGK010000038.1, on the reverse strand, counting down.
CTGATCGACATGGCGATGCCGGAGAGCACCAGGCCCTCGGAGAGCACGGTCAGGAACTCGTCGTCGCCGCAGCCACCGGGGTGGCGCAGCACGGACTCGCCGGCCGTCCGGGCCATCGCGGCGGCCAGGCCGTCCACGGCCTCGCCGGTGACCTCGTGCGAGAGCTCCCAGTCGGCGATCGCCGAGATGTTGGAGATCGCGTCGCCGATGCCGGCGCGGATGAAGCGGACCGGGGCGTCCCGGATCACGTCCAGGTCGATGACCATGGCGATCGGGGTGGGTACGCCGTAGGAGCCGCGCCCGTTGTCGTTGTCCAGGATGGACACCGGCGAGCAGATCCCGTCGTGGGAGAGGTTGGTGGCCACGGCCACCATCGGCAGGCCGACCCGCGCCGCGGCGTACTTCGCCACGTCGATGATCTTCCCGCCGCCCAGTCCCACCACCGCGTCGTAGCGGCGGCCCTTTATGTCGTCGGCCAGCTTCACCGCGGAGTCGATGGTGCCGTCCACGACGGGGTACCAGTCGGCGTGCGGCAGCACCGGCTCCAGCTTGGCGCGCAGCGCCTGGCCGGAGCCGCCGCTGATGGCCAGCGCGAGCTTGCCGGAGGCGGAGATCCGCTGATCGGCGAGGACGCCGGCCAGGTCGTCCATCGCCCCGCGGCTGATGTCGACGACGACCGGCGACGGGATGAGCCGGGTCAGTACTGGCATGCGATCGTCCGGCCCTTGGCGAGGTCGTCGTGGTTGTCGATCTCGACCCACTTCACGTCGCCGATGGGGGCCACGTCGATGGTGAAGCCGTCGTCGACGAGCTGCTGGTAGCCGTCCTCGTAGTAGAGGTCGGGGTCCCGCTCGAAGGTGGTCTTCAGGGCCTCGGCCAGCGCCTCGGCGGCCGCCGGCTCGATCAGGGTGACGCCGATGTACTCGCCGGTCGCGGTGGCCGGGTCCATCAGCTTGGTGATCTTCTGGACGCCCTTGCCCTCGGCGGTGATCACCTTCATCTCCTCGTCGGCCAGGCTCTTGACCGTGTCGAGGGCGAGGATGATCTTCTGGCCGTCGCCGCGGGCGGCGAGCAGGGTCTTCTCGACGGAGACCGGGTGCACGGTGTCGCCGTTGGCGAGGATCACGCCCTGCTTGAGGACCTCACGCGCGCACCACAGGGAGTAGGCGTTGTTCCACTCCTCGGCCTTGTCGTTGTCGATCAGCGTGATCTTCAGGCCGTACTTGGCCTCCAGGGCGTCCTTGCGCGCGTACACGGCCTCCTTGCGGTAGCCGACGACGATCGCGACCTCGGTGAGGCCGACCTCGGCGAAGTTGCCCAGGGTCAGGTCGAGGACCGTCAGGCTCTCCTCCTGGCCCTCGGGGCCGACGGGCACGAGGGCCTTGGGGAGGGTGTCGGTGTAGGGACGCAGACGGCGTCCGGCACCGGCAGCGAGTACAAGGCCGATCATGCTGGTTCTCCTTCGTCATGTACGGCGGGTGCTCCGGAGGAGACCCAGAAGCGGATGCTCTCCACGAGCACCACGAGTGCCACGAACCCGGCCATGGCCGTGAGCGCGACGGGGAAGTCGCTGCGCGCGAGGACGGTGGCGAGCACCGCGGTCACCAGGACCCGGCCCTCGTGGCCGCCGATCGTCCGCACCAGCCAGTGCGGGGGCGCGCCGGCGTCGCCGCGGATGCGGTACACCGTGTCGTAGTGATGGTAGGCGACCGCCGCCACCAGCCCGAAAGCCGCGGGAAGGGCTCCGTTCACCTCGCTCTTCGCGGCGAGGACCAGGACCGTGCCGTACTCGGCGGCCCGGAACAGCGGCGGCAGCAGCCAGTCGAGCGGGCCCTTGAGGGGGCGGGCGACGGCCACGGCGGACAGCAGGACGTACAGTCCCGCGGCGGCCGCCCACTCCGCGCCGCCGAAGGGCACGAACAGGGCCGTGGCGCCCAGCTGGGCCACCGCGAGCAGGGCGAAGACCAGGCTGGCGGCGCCCGCCCGGCGGCTGCGGCCCACGTACGCGACCGCCTCGGCCAGCGGGCCGGTGTCGGTGAGGTCGTAGAGCGCCCGGGCGGCCCGGTCGGTCCTCTCGGCCTTGCGGGTCAGGGAGCGCAGCACCCGGCCCGCGGTGGTGTACAGGGCACCGAAGGCGCAGCCGACGAGCAGGGCGTAGAAGGTGATCCGGGGCGTGGTGAGGGCGGTCAGCACCGCGATCATCGCCCAGCGCTCGCCGATCGGCAGGATGACCATCCGGCGGGCCCAGACCGTCCAGCCGACGCTGTCGAGGCGGTCGGAGAGGGCGGCCGTCGGGCTCGTGTTCGCGGTGGCGTCGTGGTTGGCCTCGTTGAACGCGAAGTCGACCACGTGCCGGCAGGTCATCAGGACCATCGCGCCCAGCGCGAGCGCCCAGACGTCGTCCCCGCCCCGGGCGGCGCCCAGCGCGAGGCCCGCGTAGAAGGAGTACTCCTTGGCCCGGTCGAAGGTCGCGTCCAGCCAGGCCCCGAGGGTGGAGTACTGGAGGGAGTAGCGGGCCAGCTGTCCGTCGGTGCAGTCGAGCACGAAGGAGACAATCAGCAGCACGCCGGCCGCGACGTACCCGGTGCGCTCGCCGGTGGCCGCGCAGGCCGCCGCAATCAGCGCGGTGATCAGCGACGCGGTGGTGACCTGGTTCGGGGTCAGCCCGCGCCGTGCGCACCAGCGCGCGATGTACCGCGAGTACGGGCTGATGAAGAAGGTGGTGAAGAAGCCGTCGCGGGACTTGACGGCGGAGCGCAGCCGCACCGCCTCGTCGTCGACGGCGGCCACCGCCGCGGTGGCGACCTCCCGCTGGGCCCGGGTCTCGGGGACCGCGGCGACCAGCGTGCCCAGCTCGGGCCGCTGGACGACGGTGCCGTCGGCCTCGATCACGGCCGCCAGCTCGTCGGGCAGGCTGTGCGCGGGCGCGGTGGCCCGGGCCAGCGCCCGGTCCAGGCCCGGCCGGGCGGCCGGCTGGACGGTCAGCGCGCCGGGCACGGCGGCGGCGCCGAAGCGCGGGTCGGTCAGCGCCAGGCGCAGGGCGTGCCGGTGTCCGGTGAAGCGGCTGTCCACCACCGCGACCCGCTCACTCGCGGGTACGGAGGCCAGCAGGGCGCCGGTGTCGCGGGGGCCGGCGGCGATCCGTACCTCGAAGCCGAGCGAGCGCAGGTCTCCCTCGAGCGGCGATCCGGGTACCGGCGGGCCGGTGAGGATGGCGGTCGGCAGACGAACTCACTCCTTGGGACGGGCGCCGCGGGGGGCGGGCGGCACGTCGGCAGAGGCTATCGGATGGACGGAAGGGGGCGTTCACCACCCGTTTACGCGCCGATAAGCCGATGATCTCGGGCACGGCGGCCCGTCGTGATCATCATGGTCGATCGGCCGTCCCGGGGACAAACCCTCGGCTGTTAGCATGACCACAGAGACGTCCCGTCTCATCGAAGCGTGGAGCAGGACCGAGGAGGTGGGTTGATGACCGTCGTGGCGTTCGCCGCCGTGCGTGGCGACCAGCGGTTCGTCCCCGTCCTCCGGGTGCCCGGCCAGGCCTGATCCCTTTCGGCGATCCGTCGGCCGGACCCGTCTTTCCTTCATCACAAGGGTTCACGTTGTCCGACAACGCTTCCGGCATGCCCGACGTCACCCTCGACGTCCCCACCACCACCGATTCCGCCTCCGGCGCCCCCGCGACCGGCCCGTCCGCCGGGGTCCCCGAGGCCGCGCTCCACGAGGCCTTCTTCGCCCTGCACCACGGGCTGCCCCGGCAGGGCCCCGGCTCCGACGCCACCACCCGCCGGCTGCTCGCCCTCGCCGGCGGGCGGCCCGAGCGGCCCCGCGTCCTGGACCTGGGCTGCGGTCCGGGCCGCGCCGCCCTGCTGCTGGCCACCGAGGCCGGCGCCGAGGTCACCGCGGTCGACCTGCACGAGCCGTTCCTCGCGGAGCTGCGCGCCGCGGCCGACGAGCGCGGCCTGGCCGGGCGCATCCGCACCGTCAAGGCGGACATGGCCGCCGTCCCCTGTCCGGATGGTTCCTTCGACCTGATCTGGGCCGAGAGCTCCGCCTACTCGATCGGCTTCGACACCGCGCTGCGGGAGTGGCGGCGGCTGCTCGCACCGGGCGGCACCCTCGTCCTGACCGAGTGCGAGTGGCGCACCGACCGGCCCTCGGCCGCGGCCCGGGCCTTCTGGGCCCCGCACTACGCCCTGCGCACCGAGCCCGCCAACCGCGCGGCGGCCGCCGCGGCCGGCTACCGGGTGGTGGCCGTGCTGCCGCAGCCGGAGTCCGACTGGGACGAGTACTACGGTCCGCTGGGCCGGCGGGCCGACGGGGCCGAGGCAGCCGGGCCGCCCTCCGCCGCCCTGACGGCCGCGCTGGCCGCCACCCGCGAGGAGATCGCGGTCCGCCGGGACCACGGCGCCGACTACGGCTACACCGGCTACGTGCTGCGCCCCTGGGGCACCGGCCGGCCGGTACGTCCCGAGCGGCCGCAGGAGCGGGCCGCCGTGCACGCCGTGCACGCGGCGGCCTTCCCGACGCCGGAGGAGGCGGACCTGGTCGACGCGCTGCGCGCCGACCCGGCCGCCTGGCTGCCGGGCATGTCGTACGTGGCCGAGGCGGCGGACGGCTCGGTCGCGGCGCACGCCCTGCTCACCCGGTGCCACGTCGACGGGGTGCCCGCGCTGGCGCTGGCCCCGGTGGCGAGCGTCCCCGGGTCCCAGCGGCAGGGCGCGGGCAGCGCCGTGGTGGCCGCCCTGCTCGACGCCGCGCGCGCGGCCGGCGAGGGGCTGGTCCTGGTGCTCGGCGACCCCGCCTACTACCAGCGGTTCGGCTTCGTCCGGGCCTCGCGGTACGGGATCCGGGCGCCGTTCGAGGTCCCGGACGAGTACATGATGGCGCTCGTCCTGGACGGTTCCGCGGCCGTCCCGGCGGGAACGATCAGTTACCCGGCACCCTTCGGGATCTGACGGGCGCACACCCCCGCCCCCCGTCGCCTACCACGCGACGGGGGGCGGACATGCGCAGATCACCGAAGTGAGGACAAGCCGCTTTTGTACGGCAAACTGAAGGCCGTAGTCCGAAGCGAAGGATGGTTATGCCGATCACTTCTGCCACCGCCGCGAACAGCGCGTCCAACGGCACCGCCGCTGCGCCGATCATGCTCGAGCTGGTCGACGAGGCGGGGAACACCATCGGCACCGCGGAGAAGCTCGCCGCCCACCAGGCCCCCGGTCAGCTCCACCGGGCCTTCTCGGTGTTCCTGTTCGACGAGTCCGGCCGCCTGCTCCTCCAGCAGCGCGCCCTCGGGAAGTACCACTCCCCCGGCGTCTGGTCGAACACCTGCTGCGGCCACCCCTATCCGGGTGAATCCCCGTTCGCCGCGGCCGCCCGCCGCACGTACGAGGAGCTGGGCCTGTCGCCCTCGCTGCTGGCCGAGGCGGGCACGGTCCGCTACAACCACCCCGACCCCGCCTCAGGTCTGGTCGAGCAGGAGTACAACCACCTCTTCGTCGGACTCGCGCAGGCCCCGGTGCAGCCCGACCCGGAGGAGATCGCCGACACCGTCTACGTGACGGCCCAGGAACTCGCCAAGCGGCACGCGGCGGACCCCTTCTCGGCGTGGTTCATGACCGTCCTCGACGCGGCCCGGCCCGCGATCCGCGAGCTGACGGGCGACGCCGCCGGCTGGTGAGCAGCGGCCGCCGGTGACCGGCGCCGGCCTCAGCCGGCGGCCGGGGCCAGCGGCAGCGCCGCCCAGATCACCTTGCCGCCGCCGGCGGTGTGCTCCACGTCGCAGACCCCGCCCGCCAGCGCGGTGATCTCACGGACCAGCAGCAGGCCCCGGCCGCCGGTCTGGCCGAAGTCGGCCTCCAGGGCCTTGGGGCGGTACGGGTGGTCGTCCTCGACGGCCACCCGTACCCACTCCCGGCCGATGGCCACCTCCACCGCCACCTCGGGCGAGAGCAGCGCCGCGTGCCGGACCGAGTTGGTGACCAACTCGGACACGATCAGCAGCAGGGAGTGCACCAGGTCGTCCCCGGCCTCCGGGGGCAGGCCGGTCAGCTGCCGGCGGAGCAGGTCCCGGACCGCGTGCCGGGCCTGCGGAACGGATTCTTCAGTAGCGGGTGCGGTGAACCGCCAGACTCCCTCATAAGTGGGGGGCACGGTCGGGGGCGGTGCATCCATGTCCCGGCCCCCGTCTTCACGCTCGATCGTCTCCACAGCCCAAGGGTGGGGAAGCCGATGGTCCGGGCCAGGGCGCTGACCAGAAGTCAGCAGCAATCGGACGCTTTTTGACCGGTGGTTTATGACAGCGTCAGTTGTTCGACCGTTCCTGATCTTCCACGGGCGGCTTCACGCACCGCCCTCCTCGCGCCGCCCCCAGCCCTCAGCAGCACCGGTCCCGGTCCCGCCGGCGGTCCCGGGCGCACCGGCCCCGCCGTCCGGCTGCTTGCCCGCGTCGGCCGCCATCCCCAGCACCCGCCGGGCACCCAGCCCCAGGGCCAGCAGGCTCAGCCCGTCGAAGAGCACCGCCAGTGAGAAGAACGTACCGATCACGTACAGGCTGTCGCCCGGCCACCGGCTGAGGATCAGGAAGCCCAGCAGGATCCCGAAGGCGCCCTGCACCAGCGTCAGTCCGAGCTGCGGACCGCGCACCACCAGGGCGCCGAACAGCCGGAAGGCGCCGCCGGTCAGGAAGAGCAGCGCGGCGAACATCGTCAGCGCCTCGGCGGAGGCCTCGGGACGGCGCAGGATGACCAGCCCGGCGGCGAGGTTGAGGGCCGCGACCACCACCGCCAGCCAGAAGAAGTTGCTCTTGCGCGACTGCACCGCCTGGAGCAGCCCGACCGCGCCGCCGATCAGCAGCAGCCAGCCGAAGAGCGTCATGGACGTCAGGGTGGCCAGCCCGGTGTACAGGAGGCCGATCAGTCCGGCGATCACCAGGATCACCCCGAGCAGGGCCAGCAGCCCGAAGCTGCGGCTCAGCTTCTTGCCCTCCCGGTGCGCGTCACCGGGACCGGGGTCCCCGCGCTCGGCTCGGTCGGCCTTGCGGTCAGCGGCCATCAGCGGCTCCTCGTCAGCGCGCCCCCCTGCCGGACTCCCTTGATCATAGGATCGGCCCGGCGGGATAGCATCCGGCGCATGGAGCGCCAGGACGCACAGCTGCGGCACACGGTCACCGACGGGGTGGCCACGATCGTCATCGACCACCCCGCCAAACGCAACGCCATGACCGCGGCCATGTGGACCCGGCTCCCGGAGCTGCTGACCGCCCTCGCGGCCGACCCCGCGGTCCGGGCCCTGGTCCTGACCGGCGCCGGCGACACCTTCTGCGCCGGAGCGGACATCTCCTCCCTGCGCGACGCCCCGGCGGACGCCGACCCGCAGACCCTCGCGGTCCGCGCGGAGACCGCCCTGGCCGCCTTCCCCAAGCCCACCATCGCCGCCGTCCGCGGCTACTGCGTCGGCGGCGGCTGCCAGTTGGCCGCCGCCTGCGACCTCCGCTTCGCCGAGGAGGGCGCAGCCTTCGGCATCACCCCGGCCAAGCTGGGCATCGTCTACCCGGCCGACACCACCCGCCGCCTGGTCGCCCTGGTCGGCCCGGCGACCGCCAAGTACCTGCTCTTCTCGGGCGAGTTGATCGACACCGAGCGAGCGCTGCGGACCGGTCTGGTGGACGAGGTGCTGCCGTCCGGCCAACTCGCCAAGCGGGTGGCCGAGTTCACCGCGGTCCTGACCACGCGGTCCGGGCTCACGCAGGCCGCCGCGAAGGAGTTCGCGGACGGCCTGCGGGGTCGTGAGGCGCACTGGGCCGGCGAGGCCACCGCCTCCCGTGAGGCCGCCGAAGGCGTCGCCGCCTTCCTGGAGCGGCGCCCGCCCCGCTTCACGTGGCCCCGGTGACGGTGGCGTAGCCGCTGCGCGGAGCCTTTCCCGAAACCGGGGGCTCCGCCCCCGGCCCCCCTACTTCAGAACGAACCGGCTCTTCTCCCGCCACTCCTCCACCAGGTCCGCGGGCGCCTTCTCCGGGGAGCCCGCGTCGTACGGCGGCTGGGGGTCGTACTCGGTCAGCAGCTGCACGGACTGGGCGACGCGGTCGCCGGCGATCTGGCCGAGCAGTGTGAGTCCCATGTCGATGCCGGAGGAGACACCGGCGGCGGTGACGTACTTGCCGTCGGTCACCACCCGCTCGCCGGTGGGCTCGACGCCGTACTCGCGCAGCGTCTCCAGCGCCAGCCAGTGCGAGGTGGCCCGCCGGCCGCCGAGCAGCCCGGCCGCGGCCAGCAGCAGGGATCCGGTGCACACGGAGGTGGTCCAGGTGCTGGTGGCGTCGGCGGCGCGCAGCCAGTCGAGCAGCACCCGGTTGTCCATCTGCGGGGTCTGCCCGGGCCCGCCCGGCACCACGACGATGTCCGGCGCCGGTACGTCGGCCAGGGCCCGCTCGGCCACCAGCGCCAGCGAGCCGGAGTCGTTGCGCACCGGCCCGGGCTGCTCCGCCACGAACACGGTCTCCGCGCCGGGCAGCCGCCCGAGGGTCTCGTAGGGCCCGACGGCGTCGAGGGCGGTGAAACGGTCGAAGAGCACGATGGCGATCTGCACGGATTCTCCTCTGAAGGTCAGCGACAACGGTCAGGGACAGCAGTCAGGACGGACACGAACGGGGCCCCGGCCGGCACGCACCCGGCCGGGGGCCGGTACCGGGGCCGGGGCGGGACCCGGGCGGGCCGGGCGCGGGGTCCAGGCCCTCTCACCCGTCACCCCCCGCCCCGCTGAACCGCTTCCGGTACTCGGCCGGCGACTGCCCCAAGGTCTTCACGAACGCCCGCCGCAGCGCCTCCGGGGTGCCGTAGCCGCAGGCCCGGGAGATCTGGGCGACGCCCGCCGGGCTGTCCTCCAGCAGGCGGCGGGCGTGCTCCACCCGGACCCGTTCCACGTACCGGCCCGGGCTCACCCCGGTCTCGGCGTGGAAGGCGCGGGCGAAGTGGCGCGGCGAGAGGCGGGCGCGGTCCGCCAGGGCCTCGACGGAGAGGTCGTCGCCCGGGTGCTCGGCGATCCACTGCTGGACCTCCCGCAGCGGGGCCCGCTGCGCGGTCTGGGCCGCGAGCTGGGCGCTGAACTGCGCCTGGTTGCCGGGGCGGCGGAGGAAGACCACCAGGTGACGGGCGACCAGCAGGGCCGTCTCCCGGCCCAGGTCCTCCTCGACGAGCGCCAGGGCGAGGTCGATCCCGGCCGTCACGCCGGCCGAGGTGGCGACGTTCCCGTCCCGGACGAAGATCGGGTCCGGCTCCACCCGGACCGCCGGGTAGCGGCGGGCCAGCAGCTCGCAGACCGCCCAGTGGGAGGTGGCGCGCCGGCCGTCCAGCAGCCCCGCCGCGGCCAGCAGCAGGGCGCCGGAGCAGACCGACACCAGGCGATCGGCCCGCGGGCCGTGCGTCCGCAGCCAGTCGATCAGCCGCGGGTCGGGGTCCCGGGTGCCGGGGCCGCCGGGCACGAGCAGGGTGTGCGGGCGGTCCGCCGCGTCGAGGCGGCCGTCGGGGGCGAGCGTCAGGCCGCTGGAGGTGCGGACCGGTGCGCCGTCGAGCGAGGCCGTGCGGATCTCGTAGCCGTCCCTCGGGTGGCTGCGGCCGGCGCCGTCGAAGACCTCCACGGGGCCGGTCACGTCCAGGCTCTGCACCTGGTCGAACAGGACCACGAGCACGCTGCGCTGCGTCATGCCCCCATGCTCCGCGCCCCCGCCCCCGTCCGCAATGACACCCTCCCCACCTTTCCTGCCACCGTCTCTGGCGCCCGCCCCCGCCGAAGCCCCGCCAAATCCAGCCCCGCCGGCGATTGAGGCCCGGGGCCCGGGCAGTGGCAAATCCAGCCTCGCCGGCGATTGAGGCCCGGGGCCCGGGCCCGCGCCCGGCCGCTGCGCGGAGCCGGCCCCTCCCCGCCCCTTCCCGAAACCGGTGGGCGCTGCCCCCGGAGCCCCCGCACCACCGCTGCGCGGCGGTCGCCTC
>NZ_JBFBGK010000037.1:0-67522 GCF_040684615.1 Streptomyces sp. NPDC089919 | reverse complement strand
GACTCGTAGGCGGCCTGCCGGTTCTTGAGGTAGGCCTCCGTCATCGCGTTGGCCCGCTTGGCGGCCTGCTCGGGAGAGGTCGCGGTGTAGGTGAAACGCAGCACCAGGGTCTGCGGCGGGTTCGTCACCTGCAGGCCCCGGCGCAGCGCGCCCAGTTCCTCCTCGGGCAGCCCCAGGTCCTTGGCCGCGTTCTTGGCGACCCCGTTGCCCAGCGCCGCCTGCCGCTCCGAACCGATGTTGATCATCTTGTCCGGGGACGAACCGTTCGCGTCGAACGGGTTCAACGCCGGCGCCCGCAGCACCACGTCCGAACTCGCCACATACGTGTCCGCCGAGGTGATCCCCAGCCACGCACCACCCAGCAGCCCGACACCCACACCACCGGCCAGGATCCGCCGGTAGCGGGTCAACTGCCGGAACTGATCCCGCAAGAGATCCGGCTCGTCCTCACCGGCCGCAGGCCGGTTGGTCTCCGTCATGCGCAAGCTGGCTTGAGCAACGCCTCGTCGTGAAGCCGCTGGAGCTCGCGGACCGCCGTCAGACCGATCGCCCTCGACCGCTCGATCGCGGCGAGCGTCTGGGTGGAGACCGGCTTGTCCGGGAATTCCGTGGCCTCCATACCGCTCGCCAGTCCGTGCAGGCCGGCCATGGCCCAGGTGGTCTGCTCGCTCTCGGAGGCCTCATGGGCGTCCACGGTCACGAGCGCCTTGATCAGCCATTCCGAGAGCGGCATTCCTCCTTGCATTCCCAGCAGCGGCTTGGAAATGAGGAAGAAAAGGAAGGTCTGGAAGTTCCGGGCCTCGGGCTCGAAACAGGGCAGCTGATGCCGGATCTGCGCCAGGCCGCGGAGGGACACGGCGCAGAGTGCGTCATGCGCGGCGGGCTCGCACCGCCTGTTCACCCGGTCTGCCATCTTGGTCAGGAATTCGACGTACTGGTGCACGGTGAACGCCTCCTCGCTGCAAATCTCCGGGTGTATTTCACCCGCTCGCCGCGACCGAATGCGGTGGTGGCGAATTGATCAGAAGGGGATGGATCCATAGGAGCACACAAATCAGTCGCCGATAGCGGGTTGTGTTCCTCGTCACGGCGGGGGCCCGCGCGGGTGGCTCCCCCACGGGCCCGCGCTCTCAGCGTGGCGCCTTCGTCACCAGCCCTCGCTGCCGCCGGCGAATCCACCGGCGAGATCGGCTCCGCCGAAGCCCTGGCCCCAGTCGGCCCCGCCCAGGTCCTGGCCCCAGCCGGCCTGGCTCTGGCCCCAGCCACCGAGGTCCTGGCCCCATCCGGCTTGCGTCTGGTCCCCGGCTCCCAGGTCCTGCCCCTGACCGGCTTGGGCCTGGTCCCAGGCGCCGAGGTCCTGGCCCCAGGCGCTCTGGTCCTGCCCCCAGGCGGCCTGGTCCTGGCCCCCGCCGCCTGGGGCCTGGCCCTGGTCCTGCCACTGGTCCCAGCCGGCTTCGGTCGGGGCCTGGTCCTGACCGGCGGCGGTCGGGGCCTGGGCGTCGCCCTGGGGCTGCTCCTGGCCCGGGTCCGCGGTCTGGTCCTGGGCCTCGCCCGGCCCCCGGCCCGTGGCACCGTCCTGGCCGCGGTCCTGGTCCTGGTCCTGGTCCTGCGCCTCGTCCTGGGCTCGTTCCTGGTCGCCGTCCTGCCCGGCGTCCGAGGTCCGGTCCGGGGCCCGGTCCGAGGGGTCCGACGGGTCCGACGGCTGGTCCTGGTCCGCGCTCTTCGGCTGCTCCCGGTCGTTCGCCTCGTCCTGCTCCTGACCCGGGCTCTTGGCCTGGTCCTGGCTCTGCCCCTGGGCCTTCGCCTGCTCCTGGCTCTGACCGGGCCGGCCCTGCGCCTGGGACTGGCCGCCGCTCTGCCCCTGGCTGCTCTGGCCGGCACCGGACGACGCGGACTGCCTGCCACCGGAGCCGGACTGTGAACCGCTCTGGCCACCGCCGCCACCGGAGGACGACGGCTTGCCCGCGGAACTGCCGGAAGCGCCGCCCGCGCTGCTCGACGTGGAGCCGGACGAGCCGAAGAGAGCCTGCGTGAGCAGCTTCTCCAGCAAGGAGCCCGTACCCGAGGCCGCAGGCGCCGGTTTCGGGGCTGCCACGCGCGGCGGTACGACCTGCGAGAACACATAGGAACCGGAGGTCGTCGCGACCAGTCGCCGGACCTCACCGGTGCTCTGGTTCACATAGAGGCTGCCGTCCCGGAGCCACCCCGCGGTGCGTGCGACGCCCTCCTGGTACGACCAGGTCGTCGTGGCCTGCGGAACCGCGGCAGCGGGCTGGGCGGCCACCGAAGGCAGCTGGAGCTGGATTCCGGCGGGTGCCGTGGCGGCCGAGCTCGCGGATGCCGTCGCCAGTTGCACACCGCCGGTCACCGCCGCCAGCGTGGCCACGGCGGAAAGGGTGCGCTTGACCTTCACGCTCTCGGAGCCGCAGGTCTGCCGGCGGTGCCGCCCGCGGTGTTCACTCGCATTCGCCATCAGTCTCTCCTTCGCGCTACCGGAACACCCGGCTTGACGTGTTGCGTTCCGACCTTGACCCGATGACGGAATCCTGGCAGCGGGCCGGCGTCCCGGAATCGGCCCGGAGGCCGGACATTCAGCCGGCGAAAGGTTCTTCCGAAACCGCGGCGACGCCTGCGGCTACGACTTCCGGAGGATGGACATGGGCACGAAGAAAGGGGCAGCACGGGCGATCATGAAGAAGCGTCGTCATTCCTGACGCCGGTTGACACTCCGGGGGCCGAAGTTACAGTCGTAATCCGGGCCTTACGGGGCAAGCCCGATCGTCCGCAGCCCGGCACGAGAAAGGGAACCACCATGACGGAGCGACAGGTCGGCCGGGTCAAGTGGTTCGACGGCAACAAGGGATTCGGCTTCATCACGCCGCTGAGCGGCGGCGCCGATCTGTTCGTCCACTTCAAGTCCATTGAAGGCAAGGGCTTCACGAGCCTCAAGGAAAACCAGCACGTCTCGTTCATCCCCGAACCGGGCAGCAAAGGCATGCACGCCGCCCAGGTCCGCCCCCAAACCGAACCCCCAGACCCCCTGACCCACTGGCTCCACTCCAACCACTGAGTCCCCGAAGCCGCCCCGCCACCGCGGAGACCTGCGGGCCCGTCTCCCGAACCGTGGACATCAGCCGAAGAGCAGTTCCACGTCCTTCGCGACACAGACCCGAAGGACGAGCATCAACCGCCGGGCCGCGTCGACGTGCGTCCGGGGGACGCCGGCCTCGTTCCACCACTGCTCGACGATCGCCTCGAGCCGCGGAAGGAGCGAAGCGCACTCTGCGACCGAGAGCACGCCACCACCGTTGTCGGCTCGATCGAGGAACGGTACGAGCGCGGTGGAGACATCGCTCCAAGCCCGTTCCCCGCCGAAGCCCCGCATCTCGTCGAGATCGAACCCCTCGGCGCGCGCCAGCTGCCGCCGGAAGGCGTGAAAGCCGCTGTAGGACCACCCGGCGTCGGGGCTGCCACCGTCTCCGTCTGCGGGGAACAAGGTCAGCCCCACGTCACTCCCCCTCAGATCACCGGACCCACGAAGGATCGGACGGAGCCGGCCACGCCCGCAACCGAGATGATCCGCCGACGGCTGAGGCAACGCCCGAGCCGTCGGCGGGCCGATGTCGAAGTGGGCCCCAAACGTTGCCGTTCGGGTGTCGTCCGGCCCTTGCTCTCGTCCCGATGATGGGCGCGAGCGCAACCACGGACCCGGAACCAGGGATGGGAACGCATGAGGCATTCATCGTTGAAGCGGTCGTTATTCGGCATGGCGGCCGGCGCCATGGCGGCAGCCGCACTGAACCTCTCGATGCTGGCCGTACCGGCGGCCGCGGGCGAGTGCGGGACTCCGAACTGCGGCGGAGAAGTCGACAACAACGCCGGCAGGAACGTCGCCATTTCCAACTGCTGGGCCGACTCCTACGGCACGTGGGAGAACGGCGACAGCCTGCCCTGTCATGGAAGGCCCGCCCGCACGGGCAACCAGGCCAACGCGATGACCTGGCTCGCGCCCGGCGAGCGGGAGGACATGTTCTCCCGGTACTACGACACCGACGCGGTGCGGTTCACCAGCGGCTGTACCACCTACTACCACTTCTGGGGGTGGCCGACCCGCGTGGAGGACCGTAGCGGCCGGGACAGCATCTGGATGAAGATCAACAGCGCCGATCACCTGTACGTCGAGCGCGTCGTCTGCTGACGCCGGCGGCGCAGCACCGGCCGGTGGGAGCCCTGTGTGCTGGCCGCGGCGCGGAGGTGGTGCGGCGGGCACACCCGACGCACCACCTCTCACCGGCTGTCCTCACCGCCTTGCTCGCCCAGGCCGACACCGAGGACGACTCCGACCAGGTCCTCGCGTCCGAAGGAAACGCCCTAGTCCGACCAGAGCTTCAGGCCCGGGACGTTCAGGGTGCCGCCGAACTGGGCGGTTTGTTTGACCTTGACGTCGGTGAAATAGACGGAGGAGACGTTCAGCGGGGGTGGGCTGGACGGGGTGTAGGTGACGCGGAAGGTGCCGAAGAGGTCGCCCTTCAGCTCGTCGGTGTACATGGTGATCCTGCCTCCGCCGATGGTGGCCGTGGCGCCGCGGCGGGCCGTCACGTGCATGGTCCGGCCGCCTTCCACGACGGTCTGGTGCATGTTCTTGATCGCGATTCCGGAGGCGGTGAACTTCATGACCTTCTTCGTCCCTCCCCCGGCCGTCCGGACCGTGACGACCCCCGCGTAGTCCAGGCCCGCCATGGAGAGCTTGGAGCAGGTGAGGAGGAAGGGCTGGTCGGGCAGCAACGGGATGCCGTCCGCGGCCGGGGCCTTGGCGCCGCACAGGAGACCGGAGTCCCCCGGTCCGGCCGGGCGCTGCACGCACGGGCCGGGCACGACCGGAACGTCCTCGTCGGCCTGGGCCAGGCCCGGCGTCACGGTCATCCCCAGGACGGCTGCCGTCGGCAGCGCGGCCCAGGCCATCGCCTTGCCGGCCGGTATCGCGAACCTGGCCGGCAGCCCGGCGCGTTCGGCCCGAGCCCGTCCGGCCCGGGCGGTGGCCGCCGCCGGCCTGTCGTCACCAGCCACGGTCGCCCCAGCCGTGGGCAGGAGCAGCTGCCTCGGGGGCGCCGACCCCGTGGAGCAGGGCGTCGGGCGCGATCTCGTACGAGCCGAGGCCCGTCTCCGCCTCGGCCGCCGGCCACTCGGCGCCGCCGAAGGCCGCGGGCACGGGCTGCTCGGAGTACGCGTACCCCACCGGTACGGCCGCCTGCTCGGCGTACGCGTGCCCGTACCCGTACGACGGCTCGGTGCCCGTGGCGTACCCCGCCCACCCGGTGCCGGTCGCCGCGGCCTGGTCGGCGTACGCGTGACCGGAGCCCGCGCCGGGCGCCGTCGCGTACTGGCCGTGGCCCGGAGCCACGCCGGACCAGGCGCCGCCGCCCGGTGCCGTCACCGTCGCGTACGGGTCGTACGGGTACCCCGGACCCACCTCGACAGCCGAGCCCTGCCACCCCATGCCCACCGGCGCCAGCACCGCGTCCTCGCCATGTCCGTACCCCGATTCCGCGCCGCTCGCAGAGCCCGGCCACTCGCCGCCGGTGGGTGCCGTCGCGTAGCCGGAGTGCTCGGTCTCCGGGTACGGGGCGGCGTACGCGTCCGCGTCCTGGGCCGGGGCCTCCGCCGCCGGGGCGTTCGGGTCCTCGGCCGGCTCGGCCTCCTCGGCGGCCGCCGCCTCGTCGGCAACGGCGGACGCGGGAAGATCCGCCGCCCGGGCCGGCGCGGGCGTGCCCGGCCGCCAGGCCAGCGCCATGGTCCCGCCGAGCATGGCGAGGAGGAAGCCGAGCAGGAACCCGCCGAAGTTGGAGACCGGCAGGGACACCAGGGCCAGCACCATCGCTCCGACGCCGGCGACGACCCGGATGTTGCGCTGGAACCACAGGGCCGGGCCCAGGGTCAGCAGGAGCACGCCGATGATGAGCGAGCCGGAGCCCGCCGTGGTGGCCATGGCGATGGTGACGTTGCCCAGCCGCAGGTCGGCATACGGGAAGTAGAGGATCGGAGCGCCGGCCAGGAGCGTGAACAGCCCCGCCCAGAAAGGCCGTCGGCCTCGCCACCGGCGGAAGCGCAGCCGCGCGTGGCGGAACCCGCGCGCGGGTTCGCGGGAACCCCGGGTCTCGGCGTTCATGGACTCAGCTCCCTGGAGACGGTGTTGCGGAGGACGACACGGCGCGGCCTAGTAGCAGGGGCTGTCGCCCTTCAGGAGCTGCAGGTTCAGGTTGTTGAGCTTGAAGGTGCCGGCCGTGGTGGCCCAGGCACGCTGCTTCACGCCCTCGAGCACGGCCCCCTTGGCGCGCTGCGAGAAGGCGTTGGGGTTCTGCACGGTGCCCGCCTGGGGCTTGGTGGTGTGGCTCGGGTCGCCGACCGCGACGCCGATGTCCAGGTCCTTGAACGTGGAGGAGGTGGTGTCGAGGTCCGCGACGTCCAGGTAGAGGTTCTCGGCGAGTGCCGGTGAGCCCTTGTGGCCGGCGTGGATCTTCATGGTGATGTTGCCGAGACCGGGCACCGGGGTGACCAGCGACTGGCACATGTTCGTGATCTTGGCCTGCCGGAACCCGGAGATGGTGACCGGGTTGGACGACACCTTGCCGTCCATGTCGTGGCCCTTGGCGACGCCGTTGTACTGGATCAGGTCGTAGCCCTCGAGCTTGTCGGCGGTGACCTTGAAGTCCTGGCCCGACACGCTGAAGGAGGCCGCCAGCGCGCCCTCCGCCAGGCCGACGCCGACCGCGGCCGTGCCCGCGATACCGGGCACCAGGAGCAGGGCGAAACGCTTCCAACTGGTCCCGCCACGAACCTCGGAACTCATGGGCTTCCTCTTTCTCGGACATACGACAGCGGTGCGGGTCGAGCGTGGCTGATCGTCGACCATGTGCGGCCGGTTCACAAGAGGGTGGTTACTGACGGGTAATGCGTAAGTCGACTCCCCTTGTGCCTTCTTTTCGGAATTCATGGATCGCATACACGCAACCTGAACCGATCTCGGAATTCCGGGTCGCTCCCCGGACCGAAAGAAGCAACCTCCGTCGGGCCCCTACGTCTCGACGATGACGCCCGGATCCTTCGCCGGGCCGATCCATAACAACGCTCCGACCTGGGACGATTCCTCCATCGCAGCTCACCAGGGAGGGACCGTGGCACATTCGGGCAGGCCGGGCGGACGCCACCGCCGGGAGAAGAATTCCGTGGCACCGAAGCCGTCGGCGGCACGGCGACGGCCCGCACCGCGCCACCACGGCGGGACATCCGTGCGTCCCGGCCCCGACGGCACGGTCCGCTATTACTTCGGCGACGGCATGGACGGGCACGCGAAGGCCGTCCTGCTCGGCGCTTTCCAGCACGTCAACGAGAAATACGGAGTCCCGTTCTTCGTGCCGGCGAGCTCTCCGGACGCCGCTCAGGTGCGGATCACCCGGAGGGACGCCGGAATCCGCTGATCACCCACTGGGGGCCGGCCGGCCCGGGCCCGGACACGGGCCCGTGTCCGGGCCCCGTCACGTCGGTTCGGCCTCCGGTTCGGTCGGTTCCGTGCCGGGCCGCTCGGCCGCCGGCGCGCCCGGCGCGCCCGGGTCGTCGGCCGCCCCGTCCGGATCCGCGTCGGGATCCCAGTCCAGGTCGTCGGCGAGCGCGAGGGCGTCCGCGTGGTGTTCGAGGGCGGCGAACAGCAGCTCGGCCAATTCCGCGTTGGGCCAGACCTCTTCGGGGACCGGCCCGAGCAGGTAGCCGGTGATCCACAGGCGGGCCAGCATGCCCGCGGCCGAGCCGCGCAGGGTCATGAACAGCGCCGGATCCTCCCGCGAGAGGAAGCCGCCCGGGGTGAGCGTCAGCTCTTCGAGGAACTGCCAAGCCTTGGCGAAGAGTTCGTCGCCCTCGTGTTCGGCGTCGGCGAACCGGCAGGCCACGTCGTCCAGCCAGATCCCGGTGCTCACCCCGGCCGCGTGCAGGAGGTCGCGCACCAGCTCCTCGTCACCGTCCCCGCAGGCCTCGAGCTCGTCGTGCAGTCTGGCCAGCTCGCGCTGGAGCGCCGCGACGTCGCGCAGCGTCTCCTGACGCAGCGCCCTCACCCGGCGCACCACGTCGTCATCGTCCCCGCGCATGGGAGCGGACATGGCCCCATGGTCGGTGACCGCGGCCCGGTGCGCACCCCGGGCGGGATCCGGCCTGCTCTCGGGCCGTCATCGCGGGACCGTCCCGGAGGCGGGAGAACGGCCGCTCTCCTGCCGGATCGACCCGGCCCGCCGCAGCGACCAGCCGGCCCGGTCGTCGATGTCCTCGAAGAACAGCCGTGCTTCCTCGCGTGTCATGGGACGGTTCCCTTCCTCGGTTGCGCGGCGCTCTCGGGCGGCCCCGCGGCGTCTCTTCGGGAGGAGCGGCGCGGGGCTCGTCCCGAACCGCTCCCGGCAGACCGCCTCCCACCCGTGGGCGGGGTCGAGGAGGTAGCCCGTGAACTGGCGCACGGCGCCCCGGTAGGCGTCGAGCGTGGCCTTGGTGCGGTTGCCCCGGGCGGCCAGGACGGCCAGCCACCGGTCGAGGTCCGCGGGGGTCCAGTGCCAGGGGTGGGCGCCGGTGAAGCGCGTGAACCGGGCGACGATCCGGCGCCTCCTGGCGATCGTGCCGGGACGCAGCCCCCGGGCTTCGCGCTGGTGGCGCTCCCAGCCGGCGAGCATCGCCTCGGACACCGCGTCCCCCGGTTCCATCAGACGTCTCCCCCGGCCGCGCCGGAGGCCCAGCGTCCGAGCCGGCTCCCGAAGGCCGTGAAGCGGGCTTCGGGCCTCGCGGGACAGGCCGCCGCGACCGGCTCGGTCGCTCTCCCGGCCGGCTCGCGCGGCTCGTCCTCCGGGCCCAGGCCGTGGCCGCGCGCCCGGTCGGCGGCCCCTTCGGGGTGTACGTACGCGGGGGTGCGCTGGGTGGTGTCGTAGGTGCGGTGGAAGACGGGGGTGGTGGCGCCCGACAGGGGTGGCACGATCCAGGACCAGTCGGCTGCCACGGCGCGGCCCTTGCGCTCCTCGCGGTCCAGGTGGGCGAGGAACCGGCGGGCCTCGGTGTGGTGGTCGGCGATGACGACCCCGGCGCGGTCGAAGGAGTGCAGGACGGCTCTGTTGAGTTCGACCAGGGCCCGGTCCTTCCACAGGGAGCGTTCGTCGGCGGTGTCGAGGCCGAGCCGGCGGGCGACGGCGGGGAGCAGGTCGTAGCGGTCGGTGTCGGCGAGGTTGCGGGCGCCGATCTCGGTGCCCATGTACCAGCCGTTGAAGGGCGCCGCGGGATAGCGGATCCCGCCGATGTCCAGGGCCATGCCGGACACCGCCGGTACGGCGTGCCAGCGCAGTCCCCAGTCCGCCCAGCGGTCGCCTTCGGGGTGCTCGACGGGTACTTCGAGGACGGCGTCGGCGGGGAGTTCGAACCACCGGGGCGGCTCGCCGCAGCCTTGGACGACGAGGGGCAGCACGTCGAAGGGGGTGCCGGGGCCGCCGGGCCAGCCGAGTCTGCGCACGCCGTCGGTGAAGGGTGCGTTGCGCGGATCGCCGAGGGGCCGTCCGTCGTGGCGGCCGTAGCCCGCGTACCGGATCAGCTGCTCGTTCCAGATCAGCGGGCCGGGGCGGCCGGGGGCGTCGGGGGCGAAGACGGTGATGGTGGGCCGGATCCGGCCGCCGTTGGTCGCCTCGCGCAGGTGGTCCACGCAGGCGGCGGCGATGTCCTGGGCGCCGGTCAGCTCGCGCAGGTCGCGCACCCGCAGGGAGTTCCAGTAGAGCCGGCCGATGCAGCGGTTGCTGTTGCGCCAGGCGACCCGGGCGCCGTGGGCCAGTTCCTGCGGGGTGTGCCGGTAGGTGCCCCGGACGTATATCTCGTCGCGGACCTCGGTGAGCCGGGCCTCGACATCGCCGGCGTCCGGGTTCTCCCGGTGGTGGAGCCTGATGAATTCCTCGGCTGCCGCCCGTATTCGGGCGGTGGCCGACAGCTGTCGCAGTGCGTCCATTCGGCTCCCCGGTCCGGCCTCGTCCGTCCGGCCGGTGCCGGAGGAATCCCATGCGCGCTGGGGAATGCTTGCACGCATCGCTTTCCGGTGGGTACCGCGTAACTTTCGGACCTGTTCCGGAAGAAAGGCGGACGCGTATTCTGTGGCCTCTCGTGCGCACCGGACGACCCGGTCGGGACTTTCGGCGCGCCCGGTCGTCGGTGTCAGGGGAGGGTCCATGAACACCATGAACACACCGGACGTCTCGACCGTCGAACACGCGGTCCTCCTCGCTCTCGCCGGCGCGTCGCTCGACCGGATCGCGGCCCAGCGGTCCTGGCCGGCGGAGTTCCTGGCCGAGGCGGTGGACGCCTACCGGGCCGCGGGCCGGGAGGCGCTGGCCGGGCGGCCGGCGGGTGGGCGGTGGCTGGCGGCGGACATCGAGTTCGCGGACGCCGCGAGCGCCCGCCGGGCGTTCACCGCGTACGTCCTGCCACCGCTCCTGCAGGCCCGGGCCGGCGGCCTGACCGGCGGCTGGTGGTTCGCCCGGCGGACGCCCTGCTGGCGGCTGTGCGTCCTACCCGCCCCGGGCGTGCCGGACCGCGAGGTGGCGGCGTTCCTGGCCGGGCACCTCGACTCCGCCGTCTCCTGGCAGGTGGTCACGCGGTGGCTGCCGGCGCACTACGAGCCGGCGACGACGGCGTGCGGCGGCCCGGCCGGGCTCCAGGTGGCCCACGCGCTCTTCGAGGCGGACAGCGCGGGGGTGCTCGCGTACCTGCACGCGACCGGCGGCGGCAGCACGGGAGTGGTCGACGCGAAGGCGGTCTCGCTGCTGCTGATGACCGTGCTGCTGCGGGCGGCCGGGCAGGACCGGGAGGAGCAGGGGGACGTCTGGGCCCGGGTCGAGCGCCTGCGCCCGCTGGACGGAGGCATCCCGTCGGAGCAGGTGGTGGCGGCGGCGCACCGGGTCCTGGTGGTCGACACCGCCGAACTCCTGGCCGGTGACGGGCCGCTGGCCCCCTTCGCCGCCTGGACCGCCGGCCTGGCGCAGGCCGGCCGGCAGCTGGCCGCGGCGGACCGCGAGGCGCTCCTCACGGACGGCCTGCGGAGCGTGCTGGCGCGCCACGTCGTCTGCCACTGGAACCGCATGGGGTTCGGCCCGCGGCAGCAGGCCGTCTGGGCCCGGGCGGCCCGCGAGGCCCTGCTCGGCGCCTGAGAGCGACCCGGATCATTCGATTTCAGAAATCCTGAAGGCGTGCGCGGATTCCTGATGTCACGGTCGAATTCTGGCCGCACTCTTCATTCCGGCGACCTCATTCGTGCCACACAAGAGACATCCGAGCAGCCGCCTCCTGTAATCAATGTCGCTTCTCGGAACATTCGTTGACACCTCTCGGTTTCGCCTACCTAACATGCATGCAATCCAGCGCACCTCATCAGGTCGCTCTCGCATTCACGAGAAGGTCGGCGCGCGATGCTCAGAACCCTTCCGGCCGATTCCGGGCCCGCTCCCCGCAGTACTCCGGCGGACGCCTGGTGGCGCACCGCGGTGATCTACCAGGTCTACGTCCGCAGTTTCCTCGACAGCACCGGGGACGGCATCGGGGACCTGGCCGGGGTCCGGTCGGGGCTGCCGTACCTGCGCCGGCTCGGCGTGGACGGCATCTGGCTCAGCCCGTTCTACCCCTCGCCGCAGCACGACCACGGCTACGACGTCGCGGACTACTGCGCGGTCGACCCGGTCTACGGCGACCTCGGGGAGTTCGACCGGCTGGTCGCCGACGCCCACCGGCTCGGACTGCGGGTGCTGCTCGACATCGTGCCGAACCACTGCTCCAGCGAGCACCCGTGGTTCCGGGACGCGCTCGCCGCCGGCCCCGGCGGCGCCCCGCGCTCCCGGTTCCACTTCGCGCCCGGCCGTGGTCCGGACGGTGCGGAGCCGCCGAACAACTGGCGCGCCATGTTCGGCGGTTCCGCCTGGAGCCGGGTCCCCGAGCCGGACGGCCGGCCCGGGGAGTGGTACCTGCACCTGTTCACGCCCCGGCAGCCCGACCTCAACTGGCGGGACCCGGCGGTGGGCGACGCCTTCGAGGACGTCCTGCGGTTCTGGCTGGACCGCGGTGCGGACGGTTTCCGCATCGACGTGGCCGCCGGCCTGTTCAAGCACCCGGAGCTGCCCGACTCCGAGGACCCCGGAGCGGACGAGCGGGCCCGCGACGCGGTCAACCAACTCGCCTGGAACCGGCCGGAGGTGCACGGGGTGTGGCGCCGCTGGCGGGCGGTGTGCGAGGAGTACACCGCCCGGGACGGGCACGAACGGCTACTGGTCGGCGAGGTGTCCGTGCCGACCGCCCGGGAGCACGCCGCGTACGTCCGGCCCGACGAACTGCACCAGGCGTTCTTCTTCGACCTGCTCGGCGCTCCCTGGGACGCCGCTGCCTTCCGCCGGACGATCTCGGACGCGATGCGCGACATCGCCGGCACCGGCTCCACGGTGACCTGGGTCCTCAACAACCACGACCAGGTCCGGACCGTCACCCGGTACGCGGGCGAGCCCGGCGCGGACGGCAGCGGGCCCGGTCCCGCCCGGGCCCGGGCCGCCGCCCTGCTGATGCTCGCGCTTCCGGGTGCCGCGTACGTCTACCAGGGGGAGGAGCTGGGCCTGCCCGAAGTCCTCGACCTGCCGGACGAGGTGCTGACCGACCCGATCTTCCACCGGACGGGCAGCCGCCGGCACGTCCGGGACGGTTGCCGGGTCCCGCTCCCCTGGTCCGGCCACGCCTCGCCGTTCGGTTTCAGCACGGCCGCCGGGCACGTCTCGCCGTGGCTGCCGCAGCCCGCGTGGTTCGCCGAGCACGCCACCGACCGGGCGCTCGCGGACACCCGGTCCTTCTGGCACCTCTACCGCGACGGCCTCCAGCTGCGCCAGGGCCTGCCCCAGCTCGGCGGGGGCGGTCTGCGCTGGCTGGAGTCGCCGCCGCAGGTGCTCGTGTTCGTCCGCGGCGACGGCCTCCTGTGCGCGGTGAACTTCGGCGCCGAGCCGGTCCCGGCTCCGGTCGCCGGACGTCCGCTGCTCGCCAGCGGCCCCTGCCCCGAGGGGATCCTCCCCGCGGCCACCGCCGCCTGGTGGACCGGCGACTTCCCCGCCCTCTGAGCCCGCCCCGTCCCCGCCCCGCTCCCCATCCCCACCCCCCACGAGAAGGATCCGATCATGCGACGACCCAGCACGACGCCCCGCCGGATCGCAGCCGCCGCCTCGGTGGCCCTCGCTCTCACCCTCGGTGCCTCCGCCTGCGGTGACACCGCCCCCTCCGGTTCCACCTCCGGTGACCGGCTCGACGGCCAGACCGTCACCGTCGCCGGTGTCTGGACCGGGAGCGAGCAGGACAACTTCAAGAAGGTGCTGGCCGCCTTCACGGCGAAGACCGGCGCGAAGACGGTCTTCGCACCCACCGGCGACAACGTCTCCACCTTCGTCGGCAGCAAGATCGAGGGCGGCAACGCCCCGGACGTGGTGCTGGTCCCCCAGGTCGGCGTCCTCCACCAGTTCGCGCAGGAGGGCTGGCTGCGGCCGCTCTCCCCGGAGACCGTGAAGGCCGCCGACGCCTCGCTGGCGGGGGTGTGGAAGGACTACGGCACCGTCGACGGGACCTACTACGGGCTCTACTTCAAGGCCGCCCACAAGTCCACGGTCTGGTACGCCCCTTCGGCCTTCGCCCAGGCCGGCGTGGCCGAACCCACCAGCTGGGCGGGTCTCCTCAAGGCCGGGCACGCGCTCGCCGACTCCGGCCTGCCGGCCTTCGCGATAGCCGGCGAGGACGGCTGGACCCTGACCGACTGGTTCGAGAACGTCTACCTCTCCCAGGCCGGAGCGCTGAAGTACGACGAGCTCGCCCAGCACTCGCTCAAGTGGACCGACGAGAGCGTGGTGCGGGCCCTCACCACCCTGGCCGGTCTGTTCAAGGACAAGCAGCTCGTCGCCGGCGGTGCCCGTACGGCGCTCCAGACCGACTTCCCCTCCTCCGTCGAGCGGGTCTTCGGCCCGGCCCCCAAGGCGGGGATGGTCTACGAGGGCGACTTCGTCGGCGGCATCGCCAAGGACGAGTTCGGCAAGACCCCGGGCACCGACGCCAAGTTCTTCCCGTTCCCCGCCGTGGACGGCGGCAAGCCGCCGGTGGTGAGCGGCGGTGACGCGGCCGTCGTCCTCAAGAAGGCGAAGAACGCCGCGGCCGGCATGAGGCTGGTGGAATTCCTCGCCTCCCCCGAGGCGGCGCAGGTATGGGCGGCGGCCGGCGGCTTCCTGTCGCCGAACAACAAGGTGGACCTCGCCTCCTACGGTGACGACACCACCCGCAACACCGCCCGGTCCCTGATCGAGGCGGGCGACTCGGTCCGCTTCGACATGTCCGACCAGGCGCCCGCCGCGTTCGGCGGGACCAAGGGCGCCGGCGAGTGGAAGGTCCTCCAGGACTTCCTGCGGGACCCCTCCGACCCCCGGGCCACCGCCGCCCGGCTCGAGGCCGAGGCCGTCAAGGCCTACCGGAACTGAGGCCCGGCGTGCTGACCGACACCCTCGCCGCCCGGCCCGCGGGTGATCCGCGGCGCCGGGCCCGCCGGCGGCAGCGCCGCCTGGCCGCCCTCTTCGTCCTGCCGGCCCTGCTGCTGCTCGGCGCGCTGGTCGTGTACCCGGTGGTCTTCTCCTTCGTCCGCAGCTTCTTCGACGCGGGCGGCGACCGGTTCGTCGGGGCGGCGAACTACACGGCGATCGTCGAGGACCCGGCCAACCTGCGGGCCATCCGCAACAGCGCCCTGTGGGTGGTCGTCGCACCGACCCTGCTCACCGGGCTCGGGCTGGTGCTCGCCGTGCTCACCGAGAAGGTCCGCTGGGCGACCGCCTTCAAGCTGGTGCTCTTCCTGCCGATGGCCGTCTCCTTCCTGGCCGCGGGCATCATCTTCCGGCTCGCCTACGAACAGGACCCCGACCGGGGCGTCCTCAACGCGGTGGCGGTCGGTGTCCATGACGTCTTCGCGGACGCGACCTCCTACCCGACCGCCCGCCCGCGGCAGGGCCTCGGCGTGACCGGGGCCGAGGGCGGTCCGTACCGGACCGAGCGGACGGTGCGCCCGGGCGCGACGGTGGTCCTCGGCTTCGTGGGAGTGGCCCCCGGCGCGCTGCCGGCCGCCGCCCGCCCGGCGACGGCGCCCGCTCCGCCGGGCCCGGGCGCCCTGGCGGGCGTGGTCTACCTCGACTTCACCCCCGGCGGTACCGGCAGGCCCGGCGAGGTCGACGCGGGCGAGCGCGGTCTGCCCGGTCTCACCGTGGAGGCCGTCCGGGACGGCGCGGTGGCCGCCACCGCCACCACCGGCCCGGACGGGTCCTTCCGGTTCGGCTCGCTCCCCGACGGCGGGTACACCCTGCGGCTGCCCGCGTCCGACTTCGCCGCCCCCTACCAGGGCGTGAACTGGCTCGGCCCGGCGCTCGTCACCCCGGCCGTCATCGGCGCGTACCTGTGGGTGTGGACCGGCTTCTCGATGGTGCTCATCGGCGCCGGGCTGGCCGCCATCCCGCGCGACGTGCTGGAGGCCGCGCGGATGGACGGGGCCTCGGAGGGCCAGATCTTCCGCCGGATCACCGTGCCGCTGCTGGCCCCGGTGCTGACCGTCGTCTTCGTCACGCTGGTGATCAACGTGATGAAGGTGTTCGACCTCGTCTACATCATCGCGCCCGGACCGGTCCAGGAGGAGGCGAACGTGCTGGCCACCCGCATGTGGCTGGTCTCCTTCGGCGGGGGCAACGACCAGGGCCTGGGCAGCGCCCTCAGCATGGTGCTGCTCCTGCTGGTCGTCCCCGCGATGGTCTTCAACATCCGGCGGTTCCGAAGGAGCAGTTCATGAGCAGGCGCACCCCCCTGGGCCCCGCCCGGACCACCTCGGCCGCCGCCGGACCGCGCCCCGCGGGGCGGCTCGCGCGCCTGCTCAGCAGTACCGCCGTGCAGGCCCTGCTGATCGTGGTCGCCCTGGCGTGGCTCACTCCGCTGGCCGGACTGTTGTTCGCCTCGCTGCGCTCGGACCGGGACAACGCCTCGGGCGGCTGGTGGACCGCGCTGGCCCACCCCTCGCAGCTGTCCCTGGACAACTACACCGCCCTGCTCAAGGACTCCGGTATGGCGGCGGCCTTCGGGAACACCGTGCTGATCTCCGTGCCCACCACCGTGCTGGTGGTCGGCATCGCGGCGCTGGCCGGCTACGCCTTCGCCTGGCTGGAGTTCCCCGGCCGGGACGGTGTCTTCCTGGTGGTCGTCGGACTGCTGGTGGTACCGGTGCAGATCGGGCTGCTGCCGGTGGCCAAGCTGTTCGGCGCGGTCGGGCTGTTCGGCAGCATCGGGGGCGTGGTCCTCTTCCACGTGGCCTACGGGCTGCCGTTCGCGGTGTTCCTGCTGCGCAACTACTTCGCCGAGATCCCGCGCGAGATGCTGGAGGCCGCGCGGATGGACGGCGGCAGCGAGTGGCGGATCTTCTTCCGGCTGGTGCTGCCGCTCGGCCGGCCGGCCCTCGCCAGCCTGGCCATCTTCCAGTTCCTGTGGGTGTGGAACGACATGCTCGTGGCGCTGCTCTTCGCCGACAGCGGGTCCCAGCCGCTCACGGTCGCGCTGCAGTCGCAGATGCGGCAGTTCGGCAGCAACATCGGCGTCCTCGCACCGGGCGCCTTCCTGTCCCTGGTGGTGCCGCTGGTCGTCTTCTTCGCCTTCCAGCGGCACTTCGTCCAGGGCGTGATGGCCGGCTCGGTCAAGTGAGGGGCGCGCCGGCCCCGTCCGTACCGGCCGCGGGCGTACCGACCAGGCGGAAGGCGAGGCAGACCAGGGGGGTGTCATCCTCGACGGGGGTGCCGACCCGTTCCCAGTACCGCCGGTGCCCGGCCCGCCACTCGTCCAGCGAGGCGTCTCCCTCGCCCTCGGCCGCGGCGTGCGCCCAGGTGACCTCGCGGAAGGTCGTGACCTCGAGACCGGTGATCTCGACCGTCGCGATCCGCTCGGCCGCGTCGTCGAGCAGGGCCAGCCGTTCGCCGATGTGCTCCAGCTCCTCCGACTCGATCCGGTACTCGTCGAGCAGGCCGGTCGTCGCCCGCTTCCGCCCGGCGAGGACCAGCGCGTTCAGCCGCTCCCGTACCGGTCCGGCGGTGCCCAGTTCCATCGACCGCATGCCGTCCACCCGTGGCCACATGCCGGTACCCCCCCCTTCGTCGCGTGCGCCCCCGCGCGGTGCGCCCGGACCGATCGTAGTGCCCGGCTGCCGGGCTGTTTCGGTCGCGTTCCGGCTGGTCACAGCGTGATCGCGCCAATCCCTGCGCGGTCCTGTACCGGGACGGTCACCGTGTGTGCAGGCTGAGCGGAGCCGAGCCCGGCCGGATCTAGGAAAGGACCTCGCCAGATGATGCTGGACGCCGAGAAGTGGGAAGCGCTCGCCACCTGCCGCACGACCGACCCGGACGAACTGTTCGTGGACGGGGCCGCCCAGCACCGGGCGAAGGCCGTGTGCCGAGGCTGCCCGGTACGGACCGAATGCCTCGCCCGGGCCCTGGACGAACGGATAGAGCACGGCATCTGGGGCGGTATGACCGACCGGGAGCGCCGCGCCCTGCTGCGGCGCCGGCCGCTGGTCACCTCCTGGCGAAGACTCCTGGCGACGGCGCGCGCCGAGCACGAGCGCCGGGCCCTGGAGGAGCAGGCCGACGCCGATGCCGTGGCCTGGCCGGCGGCCGGCTGACACCGGCTGCCGGCCAGGCCTTCCCGGTCAGCCCCGCTTCGTGCCGATGGCGTCCCAGCCCGGGCCTCCGCCCTTCTTGCGGGGCTTGTCCTTCTTCCCGGGCTTGTCCTTCTTCCCCGGCTTGCCCTTGGGGTGCTTGCCGTCCGGGGTCGTGGTGGTCGGCGGGACGCCCCCGCCGGTCGGCGGCTGTCGGGTCGTGGTCGCCGTGATGGTGACCGGCGCGGACAGGGCACTGGTGTAGGTGCCGTCGCCGGCCGTGACCCGGTAGGTGTAGCTGGTGCCCGGCTTCACGTCGGTGTCGGTGAAGGTCAGCTGGGGCCGCCGCCAGAGCACGGAGGACCCGGTGAGGGTGCGGACCGGGGTGGTGGCGCCGTCGCGGTAGACGCGGTAGGTCAGCTCGCTGTCGTCGAGGTCCAGGGCGGCCTGCCACTGCACCTCGACCTTGCCGGGCACGGTGCTGGTGGCGGTCACCTTGGGGACGGACGGCGCACCCGTGTCCGGGGTGTTCGCGAACCGGGTCAGGCCCTGCTGCGGCGTGCCGTTGACGCTGGTGAACTCGCCGCCCACCCACAGGTAGTCGGTGCCCTTCGCCGGGGCGACGGCCAGTACCCGGGGGCCGATGCCCTCGCCGATCCCGTCATTGGTGTCGGGGAACCAGGCGGCGAAGGGTGCGGGTGCGCGCAGCGGCTGGGCCAGCAGGTGCTGGCGGTCGTTCCGCTCGGAGAAGCCGTCCAGGCCCTGGCAGTCGTGCGCGTGGGAGGCGGAGTAGAGCGCGCCCTGATACACCGTCACGCCCTGGGTCGCGCCGAAGCAGGTGTCCCGCCAGCGCTCCTTGAAGGTCGTGAGGTCGAAGGCCATCCGGCCGTCGTAGGCGGTCGGTTCGCCCGGTTCGGTGTGCCGGCCCGGCGGCAGGGCGTAGTTCTCCATGGCCGTGTAGAAGCCGGTGGCGTCGGCGGTGATGTCCTTCACCCGCACGTTGCCGGCGAGGAAGCCCTTGGGGTACTTCCTGACCAGGGCACCGGTCGTGCCGTCCACCACGGCGAGGGCCCTGGAGTCGGCGCCGGCGACGGAGGCGAAGTCGCCGCCGAGGATGACGTCCCGCCCGTCGGGGGTGACCTCGACGGCCCGGCCGGATTCGTCGGCGTCGGCCCGCCAGGGGCGCAGTGCCCCGGAGGCGGTGGCGACGGAGGCGAAGGAGTGGCGGGCCTGGCCCGCGACGGTGGTGAAGTCGCCGCCGAGGTAGAGGGCGTCCGCGGTGGCCGCCAGGGCCCGGACGGTGGCGTTCACCGGCGCCGCGAACGCCGCCCGGGGCTTGCAGGTGGCGATGTCGACGGCGGCCAGGCTGCTCGCCGGCACACCGCTGACGGCGCTGAACCGGCCACCGGCGTAGAGGGTCTTGTGGTCCGGGGAGACCGCCAGCGCCCGTACGGTCGCCAGTCCGGTGCCCACGGTGAAGGACAGCTTGCAGGCGGTGGGGGCTCCGGTGGCCGCGTCGAGCGCCACGAAGTTGACCGCCGGCCGCTCGGCACTGCCGGCCGCGGCGCCGGGTGGGCGTACCGCGGAGAAGGTGCCGCCGGCGAAGACCACTCCGCCGGACTGCGCCACCGCCCACACGACGCCGTTCGTCTGCCAGGTGGGCAGCGCGTCCGCCGTCATCGTCGTACGGGCCGGCGCCGTGGCGGCGGCCGGCTGCGCCGCCGCCGATCCGGCCAGCGTCGCCGCCGCCAACGACACGGCGACCGTGCAGGCCCCGACCGACCGTATTGCCATGTGCTCCAGGCCTTTCTGGTGTGCCGCGTCGCGGGCGCGACGGGTCGTGCGCATTCCGTGTGCCGGTGGTTTCACAGCCCGGCCGCTTCCAGGAGGGGCGCGTACTTCGGGCAGAGGTCGGTGATGGCGTCCCGGACCCCGTCGGCGTCGCCTTCCCGGACGGCGGCCACGGCCGCCGCGAAGTCCCGGGCGGCAGTGAGCCCGATGCGGTCGCAGGCCTCCTGGCCTGCCTCGAGGATGGCCGCCGGGTCCACGCCCTTGGGCAGCCGCTCGGTCAGGTACTCCTTCTCCTTCTCCGTGAGGGAGCCGGTGGCCAGGGTGGGTTCGGGCGCCGGTGCCGCATCGGCGGACGGGGTCCGGGCGGCGGCCGTGTGGTCCTCCGGGCCGGTGGTGGCGGCCGACGCCGAGGAGGTCGCATCGGCCGCTCCGGCCTGCCCGTCCGCTCCACTGCCGCAGCCGCCCGCCAGGAGCACCACCGCCGCCAGGCACAGCGCGGTCAGGGCTCCGGTGACGGGCCCGGTCGGTCTCTTTCTCATCGTGCGCGCTCCCTGGGGGTCGTCCGGTTTCCACGGTCCCTCTGGAAAGGTCGGGATTACTGAGTAAAGGCCCCGAAAATCGGGGCCTTTACTCGAATTCTCGCCATACCCGGGGCATGGCCGCCCGCAGCAGGGATCCACTTCCGGAAAGCGTGCCCCATGTAGACTGAATGGCGCAACCGATCGACCGATGAGGTCACTTGTGGCGCGCAATCAGGAAAGGCCCTAAGGGGATTGCTCTGCATTTTTCTTGACGTTCATCAATTAATCCGGGCTGCGCTCGGAGCGGGGCTCGGGATGTCCTTGCATTCGGTCTCACCGGGCTGAGCCGGGACGCCGACGGCGTCCCAGGCGGCCTTCACCGCGGCGCATTCGGCGCCGCCGTAGGTGTTCTGCGCACTGGTCAGCGTCGCCTTGCGGGCGGCGAGGTGGTCCCAGGAGGAGGTTTTCGACAGCAGGGCGCCCAGGAAGATCTTGCCCGCCTTCTTGATGCCGACGCCGGTCACGGACGCGGGGCCGCCGGCGCAGATCGGGCTGCCCGGCTTGCCGCCGCCCGGCTCGGAGCCTTCGGCCAGCAGGTAGAACCAGTGGTTCTGCGGTCCGGCCCCGGAGTGGACCTCGGTGTCGGGGCGCAGTTCGGGGTAGCAGTTGGGGTCGCCCGCCTGCGACGGGTCGTACATGTACCGGATGGGCTTGCCGTCGCCGGTCATGTCCGCCATCTCGCCGACCGTGTAGTCGGGGGTGTCCACGGAGTTGTTGGCGTACGCCTCGGTGAGCGCTCCGAAGATGTCTCCGGTGGACTCGTTCATACCGCCGTTCTCCGGGCTGTCGCCGGTGCTTCCGGGGGTCTTGTCGAAGATCTCGTGGCCGTACTCGTGCGCCACCACGTCGATGGTGGTGAGCTGCATCGTGGAGTTCTGGTTGTGGCCGAAGATGGTCCGGGAGCCGTCGTAGAAGGCGTTGACCTCGTCGAGGCCGGCCTGGGCGGGGACCATCGAGCCTTCGCCGTTCTGGCCGTTGTAGCCGAACCACTCCTTGAGCATGGCGTGCTCCTGCTGGGCGGCGTACATGATGTCCACGCAGGCGGTGCGCAGGTTGTTGGGCCGGCCGTTGCCCCAGGGGGCGGTGCCGGTGAAGTCGCGGCCGCTCTGGTTGCCGC
The DNA here is from genome assembly GCF_040684615.1 of Streptomyces sp. NPDC089919. NCBI lineage: Bacteria > Bacillati > Actinomycetota > Actinomycetes > Kitasatosporales > Streptomycetaceae > Streptomyces > Streptomyces sp. NPDC089919. The sequence continues at coordinate 46,302 of NZ_JBFBGK010000037.1, read as the reverse complement.
ACTGGAAGCCGGGGTGGGCGGGGTCGGTCATCGAGGTGGCGTCGGTGTCGATGGTGACCGGGCCGTTGTGGTAGCCGGTGTCCTCCTCCTGCGCGACCTTCTGGGCGGCCCGGAGCACCTTTCCGGTCAGGGCGTCCACGTAGGTGTCCAGGACGCTGGGGGCGTTCTTCGACGAGCGGCCGGCGACGCGGGTGTGCCAGGCCAGCCGGGCCTTGTCCTTCTTGAGGAACACCGTCAGGTCGGGCGCGGTCGCGGTGTCGACCGCGGGGAGTTGGCGCCGGGCGGTGGCCAGGGCGGCGGTCGCGGGGACCTTCGCCGTCGTCCCCACGTCGATGACGGGGGCCGGGGCGGCTGCCAGGTCGCGGACCGCGCCCTTGCCGTCCGCCAGTACCACCGCGTCGCCGCCCGCCACCGGCAGGCCGTGGTAGGTGCGCCGGTACGCGGTGTAGTAGAGGTTGCCGGCCCAGGCGGTGACCGAGGTGCGGACGAAGTCCTCGCCGCCGCCCTCGCGTACCCCTTCGCGTCCGCCGCGCACCGCCCGGTCGGCGGCCGCGAGGGCCCGCGCCAGGCCCGTCCCCTCTGCGGCGAGGGGCGTGGCCTGCGCGCCTTCGACGCCCCCGGTGTACAGGAGCCCGCCGGCTATCGCCGCCGCGAGGGCCGTTCCGGCACCGGCGTAGACGAGCCGGGGCCTGCGGTGCCGATTCTGACGCTTTGCCGGCTGCCGATGCCTGGACATCCGCCACCTCTCCTCTGGTCGGGGTCAGGAGTCTGGGACCGGAGAAGGCTGTCAGACGGCGGCTGTTCGGGATTTCGGGAATCGGCGGATTGCGTCAGGATTCCAAAATGAGACGGCTCAGTGTCATGTGATGACCTATCAATCTGCGGCAATAGCAGCCCAGTTCAGAGAAGCGCATCGCGCTCATCGGGTCGGAATCCTGGATCTCGTTATCCGATCGAGACCCTACTGAACCGTAAGTGAATTACCGGCCGCCGAAGCAAAGATCTCGATCAGGTAACGACCTCCCCGAAATGGGCTAGACCTCAGCGCGCGCATCCTGCACAACAAGACGCAGATACAGGTGAGTTGACGACACGTCACAAACTGGTGCGTGGTAACAGATCGGATTCCTGCGGGAATTGCAGCATTCCTGAAATCCGCCCGCGCCGCCGTCTGACAGCCTTCTCCGGTCCCAGACTCCTGACCCCGATTTGAGGTGGCAGATGTCCCAGCATCGGCGACTGAAGAAACGTCACAAACGGCAGCCCAGGCCGCGGCTCCTGTTGGGCGCCGGCGCGTTCCTCGCGGGCGCGATAGCCGCCGGCTCGCTCTACACCGGGGGCTTCCTCGACGGGGCACAGGCCTCGACGCCCGCCGCCTCCGCCGCACTCGCCCCCGCCCTGGCGCCCGAGCACGCGAGCCAGCCGACGGCGCTGCTCGCCGTGCCGGCGAACCAGACGGACCGCGGCATGGTCTACGACGGCCTGGCCGCCGCACCGGCGGGCGACCCCTGTGTGGGCGTGTTCCGCACCAGCACCGACTCCTGCACCCACGGGCCGGACGCCCCGCCCAAGGGCGTGGACATCAAGAGGACCACCCCGCCGGCCGTCCTGCCCGGTACCGGGGGCACGGACCCGGCGGCCGACGAAGCCGCCGTGGCCGGGCCCGCCGCGGACGCCCGGACCGCCGTGCGGTCCCCGGCCGACGCGCCCCTTCCGGTGGCGGGCGGGAGGTCGGTCGCGGCCGGACCGGCCGGCCAGACCGTGCAGTGCGAGGGCGACGGCAGCTCGGGCAACCGCGTCCAGGTCGTGTACGCCCACGGCCCCGGCCGGGACCAGTACGCCCAGTACGCCGACTCCTTCCGCAAGTGGGCGGCCGACGCCGACCTCATCTACAGCAACAGCGCGAAGGTCACCGGCGGCGTCCGCCACATCCGGTACGTCACGGCCGCGGACTGCACCCCCACGGTGCTGAACATCGAGCTCTCCGACTCGGCCCTGGCGGAGTTCAGCGCCACCAACAGCGCGCTCGCCGCCAAGGGCCTGAACCGCCGCGACCGCAAGTACATGATCTTCGCCGACACCAAGGTCTACTGCGGCATCGGCACGTTCAACGGCGACGAGCGGCCCGGCCAGGACAACCAGAGCAACTTCGGTCCGTCGTACGGCCGGACCGACAGCGGCTGCTGGGGCGGCCACACCGCCGCACACGAGCTGGGCCACAACCTGGGCGCCGTCAACAACAGCGCGCCCAACTCCAGCAAGGGTGCGCACTGCACCGACGAGAACGACCTCATGTGCTACACGGACACCCCGTACTACCCGCCGATGCGCAACATCTGCACCAACCCGGCGGCCGAGGACATCCTCGACTGCAACAACGACGACTACTTCCACACCAACCCGCGGGCGGGCAGCTATCTGGCCACCCACTGGAACATCGCGAACAACCAGTTCCTGATGACCGGCGGGGGCGGCGGCGGAGGCGGCGGCACCGACCCGAACCCGGACCCGCACCCCAGCCCCACCCCCACCACGGGCCCCGACCCCGATCCGACGCCGGACCCCGACCCGACCTCCACCCCGGGTCCGCACACCGGCCCCAGGGTCGCCATCAGCCAGATCACGGCCGACTCGGCGCTGGCGAGCTGGCCCGCCGTGTCCGGCGCCGTCTGGTACCAGGTGCTGCTGGACGGCCGCCACCTCGACTGGACGAACTCGCCCTCCATGCGCGTGTACAACCTGAGCCCGGGCACCGCGCACCGGGTCGCGGTCTCGGTCCGCGACGCGGCGGCCCGCGACAGCGGGGCCGGCCCCGCGGCGTCCTTCCGCACGACCGGGGGCGGCGGGGGCGGCGGTGACACCACGACCAAGCCCGGCGCCCGCTACCTGCTGACCAACGGCAGCACCGGCTTCGCCGCCGAGGTCTGGGGCGGTCGCAGCCAGGACGGCACGGTGCTGGTCGGCTCGCACAGCACCGGCTACGCCCAGCAGCAGTGGACCTTCGAGAGGGCGGGCGACGGCCTCGTCCGGATCCGTTCCGCCTCCTCGGGCAAGTGCCTCCAGCCGGGCGCGAAGCCGGCCAGCGATGTCTGGGTCGGCCAGCAGACCTGCGGATCGGCCGCCGCCCAGCACTGGCGCCTGCGCACGTCGAACGGCACGGTCACGATCCTCGAGCCGGGCGGCGCGTACGCCCTGACCGTGAGCGACCGCCCGTACTACGGCTCCTCGCTGATCGATCTGCAGCCCGCCGACGGGCGCCCCTCCCAGGTCTGGACCCGCAAGGCCGCCTGACCGGTACCACCTCCCCGCTCCGCGCCCGGATCCGCCGCGATCCCGCCGGGGCAGCTGCGGGCGGCCGTGACAGGGGGCCGGCCGCCCGCAGCACCTCTCCCCCTCCCCCCGCCCGGCCCGGGCTGACGGGTCACCCGTTCCCACCCTCAGGAAGACGAGCGCCAGCATGCACACCCGACGTTCCCCCGCCGCGCCCGGCACCCGGCCGGCGCGCGTTCTCTCGCCGGCCGGTGTCCTGGGATGTGCCCTGCTCCTCACACCGATGCTCTGCGCCGGTCCCGCGTACGCCCACGGGGACACCTTGCACATCGTCATCACCGGTCACCGGATGGGCCATGTGACCGCGGACGTGACGTGGGAGAACGACGGCGACCCCCTGGACGAGCCGCTGTCCGCCACCGTGTCCGCGACCAGCGCCGACGGCAGCCGGACCGCCGGGCCCTGGCTCCTGGTACCCGGCACCACCCCGGCGAGCTGGACCACGGCCGAGGTGCTGCCGCCCGGCAGCTGGCAGGTCACCGTCGAGGCGGGCTTTCCCTCCCTCGGCCGCGCCACCGGCCGGGTGAGCGTCCCGGTCGTGGACCCGATCGGTATGACACGGCCGTCCGCCACCACCACCGCCTCGGACGGGGCCGCTGCGGCGGCTTCCGGCGGCGTCGGCGACCGTCCCGACTCCGGCTGGAACGCGGTGCGTTGGGTCGCGGGGGGCTTCCTGCTCTCCTCGCTGGCGGCCGCCGTCGCCGGTGCCCTCCACCGGCGCCGCCGGACCCGGCCGGCGGCCGGCCGGCGCCTCAGCGCAGTTCGAAGGCCCGCTTCTCGATGAGGCGGCCGTCCCGGAAGCAGAGCCGGAACACCCTGCTGCCGCGGGCGCCGCTCTCACCGGACGGCAGCGTGAGGCAGTCCGCTCCGCCAGGCTCCGGCGGCACGTTCTCGTCGGGTACGTAGGCCAGCCCGCGGGCGCCGGGCGGAAGCAGCGCCCGGACCTCCCCCTCGGACATCCCCGGCCGGACGGCGTCGTACTGCTGTGAGGTGGTCAGGCTGTCCCGTTCCGCCAGGACGGCGGGCAGCCCCACCAGCGTGGGCAGCGCGAAGAGCAGGAGCACGCCCGCGAACCCGCAGGCGGCGGCCACGCTGCCGAGCGTGGTGCTGCGGCTCAGCTCCCAGGCCAGCGGCTGCGGCAGGCCGCGCTCGCCGGCGAACGCGTCCTCGTCGTCCTGCGGTTGCGGTGGCGGCGAGCCCGCGCGTCCTGACGTGTCGTAGGGCAGCCGGCCCACCAGCCGGAAGCCGCCGTCCGGGGTCGGGCCCGCGTGCAGGGTGCCGCCGAGCAGCCGGGTGCGCTCGCGCAGCCCGGTCAGTCCCTGTCCGCCGCTCACCACGGTGGCCCTGCCGTGCCCGGCCGCGGCGGCCGGCCCGTTGGTGACCCGTACCTGCAACTCCTCCTTCGTGTAGGTCAGTTCGAGGGTGACCGGGGACGCGGGCGCGTACTTGTGGGCGTTGGTCAGCCCTTCCTGGGCGATTCGGAAGACCGCGTGGTCCACCGCGGCCGGCAGGGGGCGCGGGGGGCCGCCGTACCGGAGCTCGACGGGCACCCCGGCCTCCCGGGAGGCCGCCACCAGGCCCGCTATCCGGGCCGCTCCGGGCAGGATCGGCGCCGGCGGCAAGGGCTCCGAGACCCCGGCCGGAGCCTGGGACCGGTCCTGGTCGCCGTCCGCGCCCGGGGGGCCGTCCACCCGCAGCAGCCCCACGACGTCCCGCAGTTCCCGCATCGCGCTCACCGACACCTCGCGCAGCGTCCCGACGGACTGCCGCTGCCGGTGGCTGAGGGTGCGGTCCACGTCCATGGCGTTGAGGTGCACGGAGATCAGGGTCAGCTGGTGGCCGAGGCTGTCGTGCATGTCCTGTGCGATGCGCTGGCGTTCCCTCAGCCGGGCCTGGCCGGCCGCCATCGTACGTTCGCGCACCTGCTGGGCGTGGTACGCCGCCACGACTTCGCCGAGGACGCTGCGCTGCGCCCAGTACCGGCTGGTGAGGCCGGGGATGACGATCACGACCAGGGTCTGGGCGGGGATCACCAGGTCCTCCAGCACGGAGGGCGATCCGCCCGGCAGGTAGGTGAGTCCGAAGGCCAGGGCGCAGGCCGCGGTGAAGACCGCGGTGGCCTTCACCGGCTTGGCGATGTACCGCCCGGCCGACCAGGCGGTCAGGCAGAGCAGCGGGTAGACGAGGACCGCCTCGGTGCCCAGCGCCGTGGTGAGCAGCAGGACGGTCGCGGGGAACCGCCGCCGCGACAGCACCAGCAGGGCGGCGGCCAGTCCCACGGCCACGGCGCGGAGCGCGCCGGTGCCGGCCGGGGGGAGGAAGAGGACTTCGCCGAACGCCGTCAGCAGCCCGGCCGACCCGACCAGCAGCGCCTCGCCCGCGATCCGCCACCAGGTGCCGGGCCCGGAGCTTCGTGGGGCGTCCGGCCCGGAGCGGCGGCGGGTGCGGCCCGTTCGCCCGTCCCGCCGCCGGAGGGCGCGCGTGCCATCGACCGCCCGGGCGTGACGGGCCGCCGCCGCGGCGGGGCTCCCCTTCACCGCCGCCACGATCCCGCCCCGGGTGCTCGGGGAAGACCGGCGACGGCGGGGCCGGCGCCCGGCGCCCGGAGACGGCGCACGGTCAGTCGCCCTGGGTCGACAGGCGCGCCTTCACGGCGGCGATGGCCAGCTGGACCCGGTTCGCGCAGCCGAGTTCGGCGAGCAACCGCCGGACCCGGCGCTTCACGGCCGGCTCGGTCGTCCCGAGCCGGGCCGCGATCGCCGCGTTGGACAGGCCCTTGCCGACCAGGGCGAGCACGGTCAGGTCCGCCTCGCCCACGCCCTGGAGCCGGGCGACGGCGGACTCCTCGGGCAGGGCCGCGCCGGCCAGCCGCAGGACGCGCCGGGCGACCGGCGGGGAGAAGGCCGCGTCGCCGCGGTGCACGGCCCGCACCGCCGCCAGGAGGTCTTCGTGGTGCGTGTTCTTGAGCAGGTACCCCGAGGCCCCGGCGTCCACCGCCGCCTGTACGTGGCTGTCCAGGTCGAAGGTGGTCAGCAGCAGGACGGCCGGCGGGTCCGGCAGCGCCCGGATCCGCCGGGTGGCGGCCAGGCCGTCCAGGAGGGGCATCTGGACGTCCATGACGACCACGTCGGGCCGGTGGGTGCGCACCGTCTCGACCGCCGCCGCACCGTCCGCCGCCTCCGCGACCACGGTGATGTCGGTGCTGCTGGTCAGGACCATGCGCAGGCCGGCGCGGACCAGGCCCTCGTCGTCGACGACGAGCACCCGGATCGTCGGCCCGCCGGATGCCGGGGACGCTCTTCGCTCGGTTTGCTCCATTGTGGCGGACACCATCGATGCGTTGGTCGGGTTGCGGGTGCACACGGATCCAGAACGGTCGTCGTGGACGGGCGGTCAGGTGACGTGCAGGGTCAGGGCGGCGGTGTGCAGCCGGCCGCCGGTCTGGAACTGGAGGAACAGCCGCCAGCGGCCCGTCCTGGGCAGCAGGGCGTGGACGGGCAGGTCCGGGCCGGCACCGGCGGCGGTGACCGGGTTGGCGGGGTGGAAGTGCGCGGCGGCCTGGTCGCCCTCGTGGAAGGCGGTCAGGTGGGCGTAGCTGTCCAGGTAGGGCTCGAGCTCGGTGACGGGCTTCCCGCCCTTGCTGATGGCGACCGTGAGCAGGGTGGCCCGGTCGGCCTTCGCGTCGCCCCGGACGCGGACGGTGTAGCCGTCCACCTCGGCGTGATCGGCAGCGGCCGGGAGCGGCAGCGCCCGGGCGGCACCGGGGACGCTCAGGGTCCGGCTGAGGACGAACTCCTTGTGCCGCTCGGGCCCGCCGTCGGGCATGAACGTGACGTACGTCCGCCAGGTCCCGGGGCTCAGCGCGCCCAGGGCGGCGGTCCAGGTGCCGTCGGGCGCCATCGTCGGGTGGACGTGCTGGAACCCGGTCAGATCGGAGCGGACGGCGAAGAGGTGCAGCCGCTTGGTCTGGTGGAGGGCGAAGCCGGTGACGGGCTTGCCGTCCGGCCCGATGACGGTGAAGGCGAAGCGGGTGGGCCGGCCCGCGGGCAGCTCGCGGACGGCCGGGACGAAGCGGTAGCCGTCCTCGGCCCCGGCCAGCCCGGCGTTCCCTGCCGGGGCGCCGGTGGCCGTCCCCGGCATCGTGCCGTGGTCCATGCCCGCCATGCCGGCCGAGGCCGTCGGTGCGGCGGCGTCGGCGCGGCCGGTCGGGGTGCCGGCGGAACTGCAGCCGACCAGGAGCAGCGTCAGGGCCGCGGCGCCGAAGGCCGCGGCGGCGGCACGCCACCGGGCCGGGGTGGCGGACGGATCGGGCGTCGTGGGCGTCCTTCGCATCAGGTCGGCCGGGCGCTCATCGGCGTGGACTGCCGCGGGATGCCCGGGGGGCGGATCCCCGCACCCGGGAAGACCGTCAGGCTGTGGGCCGGTACGGCGTAACACGGCCTGGCGGCCGCACCGCCCGGTCGCGGCCGGGAGGAGCGCAGGATCTGCACCTTCACCCGTCCTGCCGGGGTGAAGCCTTTGACCGTGCCCTCCACCATCTCGGTCGAGTGGGTGTTGAGGCCCCACTTGCGCGGGAACAGCACTCTCGCCCCGAGGGTGATGGGCGTGCCCCGCCAGTCGAACGGCACCTTCGGCACCGGGGATTCTCCTGTTCTCATCTGTCCCGCTTTCTCCACGACACCGCATTCCGTTTCCGGTGCTACGACACCCTGCCTCACCGGGCGCGAAGGCCGCAACGCCCGTTTCTCAGAAACACATTTGACGCTCGGGAGATCCGGGAGCCTCGGAATTGACGGATTTCCCGGAATTCGGCAGCGCACCGCCGGATACCGGCCGCGTGCGCCGACTTCCCGATCCCCGGCCGTCTTTCACGACCCGTCACCTCGCCGCGGCGGCCCGGACCCGGGTGGTGGCGGTGGTGAGGCTCGGCGCTCCGCCCGGCGCGACCACGCAGGTGCCGTCGTAGACCCGGGCCGGCTCCGTCATGCGGCTGACGAACGACTTGAGGCAGGCGGCCTGCGACTGCGTCCCCAGGTAGTTGGGGTGCAGGGACTCCTGCTGGCGCTGGGCGTCCTCGGTGCGTCCGGCGAGGTCGAGGTTGTCGACCCAGCGGACCCACTCCAGCTCGCCGGGCCCGTACCGGCCCTGGGACGCGCCGCCCTCGGGGTTGCGCTCCTGGAGCCGGGCGTCCTTGTGGCCCAGCTCGTGGCCCCGCGTGGCACCGGCCGCGTCCAGGAAGCTCACTCCCGAGTCCAGGGCCGCCGCGCGCACGGCGGCGTTGAGGTGGGTGACCACCTGCTGGATGAGGGTGGCGCCCTCGTCGTCGAAGGGATACCCGAGGTCGGCGTAGCGGGCGTTGAGCAGGCTGGTGGTGGGGCGCAGGTCCGTCAACGACGCGAGCGGGCGGGGGTAGGACTGGAGGATGATCTGCGGGAGCGGCAGCCGCCGCTGCGTGAAGACGCCCTTGACCGCGCCGAGTACGGTCCGGATGCGTTCGCCGACCTGCACGTACGCCGGGGCGTCGGCCCGGGCGAGCGGCGAGTCGGCGACGCAGGTGTCCCGGAGGGCGGTGAGGAAGTAGCCGGCCGCGCAGTCGCGGGCCAGGCCCGAGACGTCGAGGTCGTTCCCCCCGATGGACACGACGACCAGCGTGACCGGGGTGCCCCGGGCGACCAGGGCCGCGAGCTGGTCGATCTGCGGGCGCTCGCCCTTGTAGCCCTCGGTCAGCAGGTGCCGGGTCTCGGCCCCGGAGCACGCGAGGTTGACCCCCCGGCTCGCTATCCGGCCGGCGCTCTCCTCGGTCCGGGAGGCGACCAGGATCTCGGCCGCGTCCGACCGGTGGCAGCCGGGGTCCTCCTGCTCGCCCGAGGCCTTGGAGGTGAAGCTGCCGCCCGGGAAGAGGCTCGCGGTCTTCTTGCCGGCGAAGGACCGGCCGGGGAGCCAGCCGGGGAGGGTCAGCGGGGACTCGCGCACGGTGACCTCGTCGCCCTCGACGTCGCCGCGCAGCGGGCCGTTGTCGGCGTTGCCGATCCAGCGGGCCCCCTCGCCGGCTATGTAGGAGTCCCCGAGCGAGACGGCCACGCCGTTCGCGGGCGGGTACGGGCGGCCGGGGGACGGCGTCGCGGCCGAGGAGGGCTGGAACCTGAACGTGAGGGCGCCGACCACGGCCGCCACGAGCAGGAAGCCCGCACCGCAGTAGAGGCCTCTGCGCTTTCGATGGGACATGACGGCTCTCCTTCGTACTCCCCGACGGCCTGTGCGGGTCGGTGCCGCGGCCTCGGTGTCGCGGGCGGGGGTGGTGGCGGTCGGCGCGGGGTGGCGGGGCATTCAGTACCGTCCTGCGGCGCCGGACGGCTCCATGGCCGGCGCCGGCCTGGGCCGCGGGAGCCCGGTCGCACGGGCTCGGGCCGGGACCGGCCGGGGGCGCACGGTGCGGCGGCGGCCGGTGAAGGGCAGCCACCAGTTGACGGCGGCGCCCACGCTCAGCAGGGCCGGTACCAGCACCATCCGGACGATGGTCGAGTCGAGGAGCACCGCCACCGCGAGCGAGAAGCCGAACTGCTTGAGCGGCGGGGACTGCGCCGACAGGAAGCTGCCGAAGACCGCCGCCATGATCATCGCGCCGGCGGTGATCTCCCGGGCGGTGCGGCTCAGCCCGACCACGATGGCCCGGTCGTTGTCGCCGGTGCTCAGCCACTCCTCGCGGACCCGGCGGATCAGGAAGACCTCGTAGTCCATGGACAGCCCGAACAGGAGGGTGAACAGCACGACGGGCAGCAGGGATTGCAGGGTTCCGACCGGGGTGAAGCCCACGAGGCGGGCGCCGTGACCGAGCTGGAAGACGACCACGGTCAGTCCGAGTGCGGCCGTGGTGGCCAGCAGGTTGAGCAGGACGGCCTTGAGCGGCAGGAAGAGGCTGCGGAAGATGACCGCGAGGTAGCACAGCGACAGGCCGCAGATGATGAGGACGACCACCGGGAGCTTGGAGCCGGTCTCGGCCGACAGGTCGATGTGCTCGGCGGTGAAGCCGCCCACCTTCACGGGGACGGGCGAGTCCGCGAAGAACCGCGGAACCGATTCCTCGCGGATGGTGGTGACGAGGGTCCGGGCGGCCGGCGAGTCGACCGGGCGGGCCGTGACCACGCGGATCTGGGCGCAGCGCCCGTCGGCGCTGGTGTTCACGGTGGCGGTCGGCTCCCCGGGGCGCCGCTCCGGCGCGAGCACGTCCGCGACCCCGTCGGCGCCGCGCAGCGAAGCCGTGAGGCCTTCGAAGGCCCCCAGGTCGGCGCCGTTCAGGCGGCCGCGCGGGGCGCAGCCCACGATGGTCACGGGGGCCACCAGGCCCGGCGCGAAGGACTGGGCCACGATCTGCTGTCCGCGGCGCGAGGACCCCTCGTCCAGCGCGTCCAGGCCCATGTCGGAGCCGAGCCGGATCGCGGTCACCGGAATCGCGAGCAGGCCCAGGAGCAGGAAGACCGGCAGGCCCACCCGCAGGGGCCGGCGGATCACGAACCCGGCCCAGGCCGCCCACCGTCCGCTGCCGTGCGGCGCCGCCGGGCCGTCGGCGGACCTGCGCCGGCGCGCGCGTACCACGACCAGCCGGGGTGCGAGCGCGGCCAGGGCCGCGGGCAGCAGGGTCAGGCCGGTCACGATGCAGCAGGTCACGACGAGGCCGGCGGCGGCCGCGACTTCGACGAAGACGTGGCTGTCGACGACGGCCATCGACCCCAGCGAGACGATCACGATCAGTCCGGAGGCGACGACGGTGCCCCCGGAGGTCTGCACGGCCACGCCGACCGCCTCCTGGACCGCCTCGGGCCGGAGCCGGCCGCCGTCCCGGCGGATCCGGTGCGCCGCCTCCTCCCGGAAGCGGCTGACGACGAACAGGGAGTAGTCGATGCCCACCCCCGCGCCGATCATGGTGGTGATCACCATGGCGAAGGTGTCCAGCCGCAGCGGCTCGGCCAGGGCGGTCAGGAGCCCCAGGCAGAACAGGATCGACCCCAGGGCGATCGCCACCGGCAGGACCGCGGCGAGCACCGAGCGCAGCGCGAGCAGCAGGATCAGCAGGGCGATCGGGATCCCGATGGCCTCCGAGACGCGCTGGTCGCGCAGTTGGACGCGGGCGAGGTCGTTGTTGAGCGGGGACGGGCCGACGATGTGGGTCTCCAGCCACACCTCCCGGGAGGCGTCGGCGGCGACCTCGCGGAGCCGGTCGGCGAGCCGGGCGCGGGCCGCGGGGTTCCCCGTCACGCCGAGGACGGCGACGGCCGCCCGGCCGTCGCGGGAGGTCCGCCCGCCCTGCCGGCTGTCGTACGGGCTGGCGATGCCGGTCACGCCCGGCTCCCGGCCGAGGCGTTCGAGCACGGCGGTGACCTGTCGCCGGTAGGGCTCCGAGTCCGCCCGCAGTTGCCGGGACCGGAACACCACGGCGTCCTGTTCCGTACCGAGCGCGGGGAAGTGCGCCGCCACCAGCTTCTCGGCCGCCGCGGAGCCGGAGCCGTGCACCGCGTTGTCGGGGGCGCCCAGTCTGGACTCGAGCGACGGGTAGACCGCCGCGGAACCGAGCAGGACGAGCAGCCAGGTGCACAGGACCACGGACCGGTGCCGGGCGACGGCCACGCCCCAGCGGTTCAGCAGGGAACGGCCGGCAGGCAGGGCCGCCCTGACGTGCCGGCCGCCCGTCCTGACGTGCCGCCCTCGCGTTCTCACTGCATGCCGTCCTGCTGTGCCTCAGGAATTCATTTCATGCGGCAATCCCGGGCGGGCGACTACGGGGAATAGCTCCCGACCGGGAATGCCGGGCGTCAACATATCGCACGGTCAAGGATGTTGTCGCTCCTTGAATCAATGCGGAACATCGCCGCGAACAGCCTGGTATTTCAGGCTTCCTGAGGCAGGGGAAAAGATTCCGCGCATCACTCCGTTTCACTGCGATAAATTCGGTGCAATTTCCTCGGGTCCGGTTCAGCCCGGGGCGTTCCACAGGTCGCAGCGGTGGTCGTCGGAGAGCGTGGTGGACACGGCGTTCCCGCCCGCGGGCCGGGTCCGGAGCTGCAGGACCCGGCCGTTCCGGTACTCCGGCATGTCCGGCTGGCCGGCCGCCTGCGGGACCTGCCCGTGGAGGAAGGCGCCCCAGTACTCGGTCATCTGCGCGGCGAGCTGCCGCTGCCGGGCGTCGAGGTCGGCCGGGCGGCCGAAGGCCTTGTAGAGGTAGAGCAGCTCGGCGCTGTGTGCCGCCCCGAAGCGGAAGTCGACCGGCTGCGCGGGCGGGAGGATGAAGGGCGAGGTCTCGTCGGCGAACTCGTAGGCGTAGACCGTGCCCCGCCGCCCGAGTGCCCGGTCGATGCGGAAGGTCGGGCAGCTGAAGAACTCGTCCCCGGTGGCGGCCGCGTACGCGTACACGGGCCGCTCGTAGGCGGTGAGCGGGTACCGGGCCAGGGCCTGCGCACCCCGCTCCGCACCGAAGGCGGCCACCAGGGCCCCCGGGTACTCCGCAGCGGTCAGTTCGCGGCCCTGCGCGTCGTACGAGATGTAGGCGCCGAGGAGGCCTTCACGGCTGGTGGAGCCGTTCATGACGGGCACCCGGGAGGCGTGTCCGGACGCGAAGGCCTCGGCGGGCTGCTCCGGGAGGTCCGCCGTGCCGGCGGCGTACCGCCACCAGACGGGCGCGCTCGGCCCCGACTGCGCGGCGAGGATCCGGTCCAGCGGCATGGCGCGCATGCACGCGGTGACGGCGCTGTCCGGTCCCGTGCAGCCCAGGGCGGTCGTGAAGGTGCGCGACTGGCTGTCGGCCTCCGCCCGCGTGGCGCCCTGGCAGTCCCAGATCGACCCGCTCTCCATGATGGCGGCGTGGAAGAGGCCCCGGCTGCCGGGTGAGGCCAGGTGCGCGCACACGGCGATGCCGCCCGCGGACTGCCCGGCGAGGGTGACCCGGTTCCGGTCGCCGCCGAAGCCCGTGATGTTGTCCCGGACCCAGGTCAGGGCCTTGCGCTGGTCGAGCAGGGCGGAGTTGCCCCGGGTGCCGGGCAGGTGCAGGAAGCCCAGGGCGCCCAGCCGGTAGTTGATGGTCACCACCACGGAGCGGGTCCGGCGGGCGAACTCGTCGGGCACGACGTCGGGAGCCGAGCCGCCGGTGTTCCCTCCCCCGTGCATGAACACCATCACCGGCAGGGGCGCACCTGCCCCACGGCCCACCGGCGGGGTGTGGACGTTCAGCACCAGACAGGCCTCGGACCTGGTCTCGCGGTCGTAGTTCGGCGACGAGAAGGGGTTCTTGACCTGCGGGCACGCGTCGCCGTGGTGCCGGGCGTCGCGCACCCCGCGCCAGTCGTCGGCCGGCTTCGGCGGCTCCCAGCGCAGGTCCCCCCGGGGCGCTTTCGCGTAGGGGATGCCCAGGAACTCGCGGCCGTTCGTGGTGGACCTGCCGCGGACGGTGCCGTTCTCGGTGGCGACGAGGTCGGTCGGGCCTCCCGGCCGGTGGTCGGCGGCGGCGACACCGGTCAGGGCGGCGGAGATCAACAGCGTGGACAGCAGCAGGGGTGCGACCCCGCGCGCTCCCCGGAGGGACTTCGGGCTGATGGTCATGGAGCGAGGCTTCCCTGTCGTCGGAGCGGCGGAACCGGGTCCGGGCCGCCGGGTGCCGTGTGGGCGGCACAACGCGGCGCGGCCCCTGCCCGGTCGGCGTGGGACGCCGGGAGCGGGCAGGGGTCGCGCCGCGGGTGACGGGTGGGGGCCCCGTCACCCCGTCAGACCGTTACGGGAGGACGCTGAGCTTCCCGTTCGGGACCGCGATGGTGCCCTCGCCGTCCGCGGTGGACAGCTGGGAGGTGCAGTTGGTCGTCTTCGGGTCGTGCTCGTACTGGTGCTCGTTGTACCCCTCGGTGAACTTGCCGTAGATCGAGCACAGTCGGCTCGCGGCCACGGCGGGGCTGGCGAAGTGGTCCTTGTTCGCGACCGACTCGACGTACCCCTTCACCTTGTCGGTGTCGCCCTTGGTCTCCGTGCCGTCCGTCCCGTACTTGTTCACACAGGCGGCCTGGCTCGGCAGGCAGTTGTCGATGCGCTGCTGGCGGTTGTCCTTGTCGGAGCAGCCGCTGGGCAGCTTGCCGTCCGAGAAGGGCACGCACGGGCTGGAGTTGCCGACCGGGTCCTTGGCCGGCTTGCCGGGGGTGGGCGGCATGGTGGGGGCGCTGGCCGGGGGACGGCTCGGCACGACCGGGTCGCCGGCGGAGGTCGAGATCGCCGACGAGGGCAGGATCTGGAACAGCTGGGAGGCGGTGGCCGGTGTCGAGCAGGCCGTCTGCGTCAGCTGGCTGCCGCTGGCGGTGTCAGCGATCGTCAGGCACTTCAACGTGGCCCGGTTCTTGAGCTGCCAGCCGTCGACGTACTGGGTGGGCTGCCACTCGATGGTGAAGTTGGTGGTGGCGTTCTGGTGGTTCTCGTCCTTGGGGTCCACCGGGGCCTGCGTCGCCGCGGTGCCGTTGGCCCCGTCGACGAACGACACCGCCATGCCGGTGGCCCGGTTGACCAGCTTGCCGTACAGGCCGTCGGTGGGCCGGAAGCTGAACTCCTGCGCCCAGGGGTCGTCTTCGGGGGTGCAGGTCGCCTGTACGACCTTGGCGCCCGCGGTGTCCACGCACAGCCCGCTGCTCTTGCCCGCCAGCCGGAAGGGCTCGGAGGCCAGCAGCGGCCACTGGGTGCCCGATGCCGGCGGGTTGTTGGTGGGCGGCGGGGTGGGCTGGCCGGCGGACACCAGGCTGACGGTCACGTCGTCGATGAAGGCGCCGTTCTTCACGGTGTCCGGATCGGTCGACGTGATCGAGAGCGTCGGGTTGGCCTGCGTCGCGGTGAAGGTGTACGACCGGTCCGTCCACAGGCCTGTACTGCGCTTCGCCGTCGAGTAGTAATTGGTGGAGCTGCCCGAGGCCGAGACCGTGTAGTCGTTGCTGTGGCTGTCGTCACCCTGGTTCGCCGGGCGGTCGCGCCACTTCACCAGGATCGTGTCGCCGACGTTCACCGAGGTGATGGTCTGCCGGAGGTAGCCGCTCTTCGTGTCCGTGTGGATCTCGAAGATCGGGTTCCCGTTGATGCCGTCACCGCTGGTGCGCAGGGTCCCGAGGGCGGCCCAGGACGCCAGCGACGTCTGGTTGGGGACCGTCTTGTTACCGATGATCGCCGGGTTGGAGAAGGTCCCGTTCTGGATGCCCGGGGCGTCCGCGGCGTAGCCGGGGGTCGCCGCGGCGATCAGTACGGCGATCGAGAGCACCGCGACCGTCCCGAGGGCCGGCCTGGAGGCGTGAGTCTTCATGTCGTCCTTCGCTGTGGGGGAACTACGCCTGATCACTTGGTCGTCGTGCGGTGCGGGAACAAGCGGGTGGTCTTGTTCGGCTTGCCGTCGGGACGGGCGATCTCGTGGAGACCGGAGGCGGGCTCGATGTGCCGCAGGCCCGCGGACATGCCACGCGAGGGCTCGGGGTCGACCGCGCTGGCCGTGGGACGCAGGGCGTCGCAGCGCTTGGCGTCGGTGAAGGTCTGCGCGACGAGGTTGCTGGAGTTCACCGTGGACGGGCTGTCGACGGTGATGTTCTCGACGCTGGCCTTCCCGCCGGGCTCGTTGACGTTCAGGGTGCCCGTGGTGCGGACCATGGCGTTCTGCGCGGAGAGCGCGAGGACGTCCTTGGGCTTGAGGACCGTGGTGTAGGTCATCGTCTCGAGGGCGCTCTGGGTCAGGGTGGTGCCGGCGCTGCTCTTGAAGGCCGACTGGAAGGCCGCCTTCGCCGCGGTCGACAGCGACTCCGAGCCGGTGACCGATCCGGTGGCCGTGGTGGTGTTGGTCAGCTGGTTGGTCGCCGTGTTGGACACCGAGTGCGTGTCGGAGTTGGTCAGGGTCCCGGAGGTCGTGTTCGAGGTCTTCGACTCGCTCAGGGTCTCGGTGTTGGGGCCCTTGTCCTTCGGGAACGAGTTGAACTTGGTGTTGTCCGTGCTCTCCTTGGTACCGCTGGTGGTACCCGAGCCCGTCACCGTGCCGCTCGTGGTGTCCGTGGTGCTCACGGTCGTCGCCTGGGAAGTGGCCTGCTGGAGGGTCGCGGTGCCGCTGGTGCCGATGGTGTTGGTGACCGTGCCTTCCTTGGCCGAACTGCCCGAGATCTCACCGCCCACGTTGTCCGAGGTCTGCGAGGTGAGGGTGACGGTCCGGGTCACCGTCATGTCCGTGTTGCCGCAGTTGATCACCGCGCTGCCCACGGTGGTCACGGCCGTCATGAACTCCTGCGGGCCCGCCGTGACGCTGAAGGTGCAGTTGTCACCGGTGCACTTCTTGAGCGCGTCCCGGACGGCGGCGCTCTTGCCGTTGATGAACGCCGTGGCCACCGGCTTGTCCGCGGGCGACGCGGCGGCGGACGCGGAAGCCGCGGGCACCGCCGCAACCAGTGCCACCACACCGGCCGCCACCTGGGCCGAACGCAGCTTTCGAATCGACATGGACACTCTCCTGTTCAGTGTTCGTGCGCAGCGGGGAGCGGATCTCACTTGGCCTGCGGGGCGACGGGGACGCTCCGGGTCTCCCGCCCGGCGGGGGTGACCTGGGCGGTGACCAGGTTGGCGTTGCCGGCCGGGGCCGGGGCGTTCCTGACGCCGGGCGTCGCGGGGGTGCCGTCGTTGTCCGGAGTGACCAGCAGCGGCCGTTCCGTCATGCAGTGCTTGCGCTCGGTCTCGGTGAGCGGGCCGGTCCGCTGGTAGGCGCGGTCGGGCGCCTTCGAGGAGGGGAAGTCGAGCATGGTGTCGATGGAGATCCAGGAGCGCACCTGACCGGCGCCGGCCTTGGCGCCCAGGTTGCCCGAGTAGACACCGGCGATGCGCTCGCGCGCCGGCTGCACCTCGATCCAGCTCGCCTCACCCGGCTGCACCGTGACCGTGATGTCCTGGCTCGTGGTGCGCGGCGAGGTGAGCGGGGTCTCGGTGTTCGCCTGATTGGGGTTCAGGTCGTTCCGCTGGTAGCCGGCTTCGACCGCCTTGAACCGCACCAGGTAGTCGACCGTCGTGGAGCTGGTGGTCTCCCTGCCGAGGTCGTAGTCGTCGCCGCCCTTGTTCTCCTTGCTCTGGGCGATGGAGGTCTTGACCCGGTTGGCCTCCTGGTTGAAGGGGTCGAACCCCTCCTCGGTCCAGGACACGGTCCGCTTGTCCGTGATGGCGTTGCGCGTGCAGTTCAGATACGCGTTGCCCAGGATCCGGTTCTCCGCGAAGTACTTGTACGTGCGGGACGGGTCCACCACGAAATAGCAGTCGCCCACCGCACTGCCTGAACAGAACTGGTTGGGGGAATTCGCCGTGTTCCAGTCGACCGGCGTCAGGACGAGTGCCTTGTACGCGGTCCAGGGCAGGTCGTTGCGCTTGATGAACTGGTTGGGCTTGGTGAAGGTGTTCCGGTCGACCCGGGCCGTCACGTTGGTGATGAGCGCGCCGCACTTGTTGGCGCCTCCGGTGGAGGTGAAGGAGATCTTCGGGTGGTCACCGACCGCGGTGAAGGTGACCGTCTCCGTCCGCCAGCCCGAGGCGGGGGTGGTGAAGGCGGTCCCGGTGGGACCGACCTTGTACGGGGCGGCAGCGCCCGTACAACTGGGATCCACGTCGGAGGTGGACGGGGCGGCGTCGAACTTCAGCTCGACCGTGGTCTTGTCGCGCACGCCCCAGAGCCTCGTCTGGACGGTCTGCGCCCCGGTGTCGCCGTTCAGTCCCACGGCTTGGAGCCATTTGGGATGCTTCGCCTTCGTGGCGGGCACCAGCCAGGTGGGATTGGCGGAGACGGTTCCGTCGTCGAACTCGTTGACCCAGAACTCCGGGGCGATCTTGCTCACTGCCGTGCCGGCGGCTTCCTTGGAGAAGTTCCCGTTCCGGATCGTGATCGGGACCCAGTCCTCTCCTGCCGCGTGAGCGGGTGCGTACGAGCCGCAGGTCGTGATCCCGAGCGACAGCGCCATGGCGCTGCCGAGGAGGTACGGGAGCGGGACACGGGCCGAACGAAACGCCACAACATCCTCCAGGTCGCCAGGTGGGTTCCGGTGCTGCGACGCGACACGCCGAATGCACTCGAAACGCCGTTCGTGAATCGCATGTCTGTCCCGGAGCCCGGCTTCTTGAAACCGTCCCGCCAGGGGCGCGCCGGGAAAGTCACTCGTGCAGCAGCGCACGTTCTGACATCCGGATGACCTGTCCGTCCGGACGTTTGGGGACCGGGCCGTCTCCCCGGTGCGCAGCCCCGGATCGGCCGGCCTCCGCTTCACCTCCCCCGACGGCCCGTCCAGGAATTCTGAATTCCTGCGCCTCCTTCGAATACTCTCGGAATTTCCCCGAGGCATCTCCAGTTCTCGATGCGGTTTCTGACGAAGTAAAACTGAGGTTCTCCTGAGCCTTCCGTGGAGACCGCGCCACTACCATCATGGGATGGATTCCGGCCGACCCCGGTCACGGGTGGAGGGGCCAGGGAATGCACCCGCACGCGAATCGGCTCGAGGGGTTACATCGTGGCTTTTTCCACCGAGAAGTACGCTCCGGCTTTCCTTTCGAACCTCGCCGAGGCGACTCCGTGCGCCAGGCTGCCGAAGCTGTTCCACCCGGCGGGGACGCATCGGCGGGGCCTGCGGGACCCGGACGCCCCGCGCCGGCCGGACACCTCGCACGAGCAGGCGATAGCGGCCTGCGGTGACTGCCCGGTCCGCTTCGAGTGCCGGCAATGGGCGCGCGAGAACGGCGAGTTCGGGATCTGGGGCGGGGAGACCGACGACGAGCGGGAGGCCGCGGGCTTCCCCGTCCGGGTCCGCGGGTCGCAGCCGCGGCGCAGTCAGGCCGGTCGGCAGTCCGGGTACCGGGCCCCGCGCCGGCCGGACGGCTCGGAGGTCTTCCTGACCGCCCACGAGGAGCTGGTGCTGGAGGTCCTGCGGATGGGCCACAACCGCCTCTCCGCCGGAGTGGAGCTGGGCAAGAGCAACCGGTCCATCACCCGGGCGATCAACAGCCTCGCCACCAAACTGCACACCGACGAGAACGGCATCGTGGCGGCCGCCGTCAGCGCGGGCCTCTTCGAGGAAGCCCCGGGGCCGTGGCCCCGGGGCGTGCATTCCTGACGCCGGCTGCCGTGCTCACCGGCGCGGCCCTCACGGGCCGGGTCCGCTCACACGATCTGCGACTCGATCCGGATCAGCTGCGGGTCCTCGACCACCGGCACGGAGAACTTCGAGCCCGCGACCCACCACCACACGGCCGCGAGCACCAGGACGCCCGTCAGGGCGACCGGCGCGTAGTTGAACGTCCCGAGGGTGACCGGATGCCGCTGGGGCAGGCAGGACAGCGCCGCCAGGGCCGTCCCGGACACGACGGCGGCGAGGGCGACCGGCCGGCCGGCGCGGCCCAGGCTCCAGGGCCCCGGCACGAACCGGTCCCCCATCCGCAGGCGCAGGTACACCGGGATGACGCAGCTGGGGATCATCCCGATGACGTTGACCGCGACGATCGCGCCGAGTCCGGCCCGCGACCAGAGCAGGGGCACGGCCAGCAGGAAGGCTCCCGCGGCGGCGAGCCGCCCGGCGGCCCGGGGCACCCCGGCCGGTGACAGGCGGCGCCAGCGGGTGGAACCCGGCAGTGAACCGTCGCGCGAGAACGTGTGGATCATGCGGCCGGCGGCGGACATCTGGACCGACCCGCAGCACAGCTGGGCGAGGACCACGGCGAGCAGCAGCAGCTTCGCGCCGGTGGGGCCGAGGGCGTCCAGGAAGACCTGCACCGCGGGGACCGCCGCCGCCGTCGTGGCGTCGTAGTCCTGGACGGCGAACAGCAGACTGCCCGTCACCGCGAGGCCGGCGAGCAGCGAGGCCCAGACGGCCCGGACGATGCCCCGCGGCGCCTGCAGCCGTGCGTTCCTGGTCTCCTCCGCGACGTGCGCGCCCGTGTCGAAGCCGCAGTAGGTGCTGCCGGCCAGGAGCAGGCCGACCGCGCTGACGTGGACCGGGTTCGACCAGCCGGTGCCGTTCGAGAGGTATCCGAACACGAAGGCGGCGGACTGGTGGTGCACCGGGATGACGGCCAGGGTCGCGACGACGGCCCCGATGCCGAGGACCTGCCACCAGAACGCGATCCGGCTGAACCTGCCCCTTCCCCTGCCGGTGAACTCATGGGCCAGGAGGTGGAAGCCGAGCACCGCGGCGAAGACGGCGAGCGTGGTGCCCGGCGAGGTCCGGACGCCCCGTTCGAGTTCGAGGAGTGCCGTGATGAAGGAGGCGGCGCCGTAGTCGATGGCGGCGAGGCCCCCGATCACGCCCAGGAGGTTGAGCCAGCCGGTCGCCCAGCCCCAGCGCGGCCCGCCCAGCCGCTGGGCCGTGAAGTACAGGCCGCCGGAGGTCGGACCGGCGCTGGTGACCTCGGCCAGGGACATCCCGATGAGCAGCACGGCCGCCCCGGTGAGGGCCCAGCCCCACATCATGACGGCCGGACCGCCGCCGGTCAGTCCGCATCCGAACATGGTCAGGCATCCGCCGAGCACCGCGACGGCCGAGAAGCTGCGGGTGAAGGGCTGGGGCCGGGACATCGGCACCTCCACGGGGACGGAGGGAGGGGGAAGCCGGCCGCACCCGGGCGGACGGAGTGCGGGCGGCGGACCGGGCACCGGGGCCGCGACCAGCCGTCAGCAGTGCTCAGCCCAGGGCGTAGGACTGCCTGACGGCCCGTCTGAGAAGTTCGCCCGGCTGGTCGGAGACGCTGGCCCAGGGCTGCGAGGAGACGAAGGGGCGCATGGCCTCGAACACCTCCGCCGCCTGCCGGGGACGCCGGGTGACCCAGAGCCCGTAGGCGAGGTGACTCTCGTCCACCAGTGGCCAACGGCCCTTCGTGCCGGGCGCCTTGAGCCAGTGCTCGTAGGCGTTGAGGACCGCGGTGCGCACCCGCGAGTCGTCCGTCCACTGCAGGAAGATCGCTTCCTTGTGGTCGGCCCTGCCGTACCGCTCGACCTGGAGGTACAGCGGAATGGCGTGGAGGGGGGAGCCCTGCGGGGCGCGCGGCAGGTAGCGCTCGAGGAAGAGGGTGGCCGCCGCGCCGTCGCCCCGGGCCAGCCAGAAGCGGATCATCCGGTGGAAGGCCTCCCGGTTCCACCGGTCCCGGCGCCGGGCCTGCGCGAAGAGGCCCCACGGGCCGGACCCGAGCATCCGGTCCGGGGCGGGTACCCGGTGTTCCTCCCGGATGCCGGTCAGGTCGAGTTGGGCGAGCGCGAGCAGGCCGATCCAGGGCACGGGGTCGGTGGTGAAGGCGTCCGCCGACCGCAGGCACAGCCTGCGGGCCTCGAGTTCGAGTTTCCCGGCCGCCGGAGCACCGGCGGCGTGCGAGCCGCCGGCCAGGGCCCGTTCGACCGCGGCCCGGGCGCGCAGGGTGACGAGTCCGGCGTTGGCGGGGTCCTCGGATGCCCAGTGCGCGAGGGCGTCGTTGTGCGCGGCGACCGACGCGAGCACCTGGGTGCGCACGGTCCACAGCGGCCAGCGGCGCCAGGTGTCGGCCAACAGGGCGCGGGTCGCGGCCCATCTGCCGAGTTGCAGGTCCTCGGCGGCGGCCCGGAGCGGTTCGTCGTGTCCGGCGGGGTGGACCACCTGGCGGGTCGTGTCACCGATGCGCGTCACATGTACCTCCTCGGGCCCCCGAGCGGGCCGGACCGGGCGGTTCGCGCACCCGGTTCCACGGCGATGACCAGGTGTTCACTGTCACAGCCCGCAACGCGTCACTGCCATATCATCGGCATGTCATTTCACGGCATCCACGGCACTCACGTGTCAGCCCCCTGTCATCCCGTCGGCCCGCGGCCGGTGCGCCCCGGTTCCGGGGACGGCAGAGCCCGGTGGCCGGGGCGGCGGTGGGGGCGGGACGGCCGGTGTCGGCAGGGCGTCGAAGGGACCGCATCGTGTCCAGGACACTGCTGTGGGTGTTGGTCAACGAGAAGAGATGGACCTTCCCGGACTTCGCGCGCGAGTTCACGCGGGCGGCGGACCGGCTGGCCGAGGACGTCCAGGACGCGCGGTTCCGGGGGCTGAGCATCTCGGAGTCCTCGTACCGCAGGCTGCTCTCGGGGAAGCCGGGGAACGCCAAGTTCGCCCAGGTCGTGGAGCACATGTTCGGGCGTCCCACGGCCGAACTCCTGACCGGCGCGGGGGGATCGGACGTACGGGAGCGGGCGGCGGCGGGCCTGGCGCGCGGGCTCGCCACGGCCGCGGACGAGGCGGCGGACCACGCGACCGCGGTGGCCTCGCTCCTCCTGTCCGAGCAGCCGCTGGACCAGGTCCGCCTCGACATCGCCCGGCTCGCCGCCACCTACAACGGCCTGGCCCCGGCCGATGCCTGCGCCCGCGCCGGGGAGCTGCGGGCCAGGGCCGTGGGCCTGCTGGACCGCACCCACGTGGCGCAGCAGAAGGAGCGGCTGCTGACCGCGGTGGGCGAGGCGACCGCACTGCTGTCCATGAGCGCCTTCGACCTCGGGCACGTCGAGACCGCGGCGCGGCTGGCCCGCTCGACCGCGATGTACGGGGA
Source organism: Streptomyces sp. NPDC089919 (assembly GCF_040684615.1). NCBI lineage: Bacteria > Bacillati > Actinomycetota > Actinomycetes > Kitasatosporales > Streptomycetaceae > Streptomyces > Streptomyces sp. NPDC089919. Next base: position 23,415 of record NZ_JBFBGK010000037.1, on the reverse strand, counting down.
GGCCGCCCGCTGCACGCCGTTGCAGGCCTTCGCCCTGGGCACGATGGCGACGGCGGCCTCCTGGGAGGGCCGCGCCGCGGAGGCGGTGCGCCTGGCCCGTACGGGGGCGGGGCTGGCCGGCGTCGGTACGGCCGGGCTGCGGCGGCTCGCCTCGGTCGAGGCCCGGGCCTGCGCCCGCCTCGGGGACGAGGCGGGGGCCCTGGCTGCGGTGGCCCGTTGCGACGAGCTCGCGGCCGGGCCGGTGCTGCGCGACGACCTCCACGACGGGGCGGCGGGCGAGTTCCGGCACGACGAGATGCGTCTGGCGCGCTCGCACGGGACCACGTTCCTCCTCCTCGGCGCCGGCGCCCGGTCGATGGCGTACGCCCGGCTCGTCCTCGACCTCCAGGCGGCCCTGCCGCCGGAGCAGCGGGTGCCGCGGTTCGAGGCGGAGGCCCGGGCCGATCTCGCCGCCGCCCTGCTGCTCGGGGCCCGGCTGGAGGAGGCGGCCGAGGTCCTGGAGCCGGTGCTGACGTGCGCACCGGACCGGCGGGTGGCCGGTCTGGTGAGCCGGGTCTCGGCGGTGCGCGCCCTGCTGGCGGCCGGCCCGCCGCGCCGGGCGGCCCTGGCCGTCGGCCTGGACCGGGCGCTGGAGGCCTTCGTCAGCGAGGCGGTCCCCGGTGGACCGGGCCGCGCCTCCCTGGCCGTGGCCGTCGGGACCTGAGCTCCTTTTCCCGCATTGCTACCTGCCGCGCCTTACGCCCTTTCCCGAAAATGCGAGAACCTTCAGGATTTCCGCGAAGGAAGATTTGAGCCCCCTTTGAGGGTCTTCCCCCACATCGCGCACTATCCTCATTCGCAGAGATTGACCGTCTCTCTTTCTTTCTCCTGTGCCAGCGCCTGTGCAGGGAGTGTGCGCCATGCTGTCGTACTACGAGATCGACGTGCCCATCCGGAGCCTGGACGGCGCCGGCGGGTGGCACGTCTTCGCCGGCCGGGCCGCCAGCCACCTCGAGGCCCTGCTGATCGTGTGCACGGTCTACGAGCAGGCCGCCGCGGCCCACGCGGCCGGAACTCCCGTGCCGGCGCGGCGGCCTGACGGCTGGGGTGCTCGCGGTTACCGGGCCGGCTGGCTGCCGGACTGGCCCGCCGCGAGGTCGAGGTGCCTGCGCGGCTGACCGCCGCGGCCGCCCCTGCCGCCGCCCCGGAGGTCTCAGGACCTCCGGGGCGATTTCATGGCGCCCGACGGGAATACCGGACGGCCGAAAGTCAATCCCACCGGCCTGCCACATGCATCACGTCCGGCATTCGTTGACCCGTCAGTACGTCGCGTTTTCGTTTCGGAAAAAGGAACCGCTTGCATGAATGAGCCATCGCGACGTTAATTATGGAAGACAGTGGATTTTCTACACACTGGGGATGGTGCGATGAAGTGGAATCTGAGGATGACCGCCGCGAAGCGCGGAATCTGGAAGGCGTCCGAGCTGCACCAGAGTCTCGCGGAGAACGGCCTGATCATGTCGACGGGCAAGATGTCCGGTCTGTGGTCGGGTCAGCCCATCTCGATCAAGCTGGTCGATCTGGAGATCATCTGCACCACGCTGCAGTGCGAGGTGGGTGACCTGCTCATCGCGGAGCTGGACGGATTCGCGTCCTCGTCCCTGGAACAGGCGCCCTGATCCCCGGTACCTGCGAACGGACCCTCGAAGCCCTGCGACCTCCGACCGGCGGAGGTCCGGGGCTCCGGCATGTCCCACCGCTTCGTTTTCCCACAACTACCGTACGGAGAATGCCGAAAGGCCCGGCCCGCCGACTGCGGGATCCGGGCCTGTCGGGACTTTCCGTGTGTTCAGAGGTGCACCCGTCTGGTCCGGGCGGCGAACCAGTCCGGCGTCCAGCCGGCGCGGTAGCCGCGGGCGCCCCAGCCGTCCGGGCCGCGTTGCGGGAGGTTCAGCCCCGCCTGGCTGGCCGCCACGGCCTGGTGGTAGGCGTGGCTCGCGAGCAGCATCGCGTCCCTCCGGCAGGAGGCCCGTCCGGCGAAGACGTGCCAGCCGATGGCACCGCTCGCGCTCCGAATGGGGACGTCGACCTCGTAATACGAAAGCATGACGCACTCCCTTCACCTGCGCTCACGGCGCACGGGACTGGGATTCCCTCGGCCCTCGGCTTCGCGAAGGGCGGGAATGGCGGCGGAGGTGCCGCCGGTGACAGGGCCGGCAGCCACGGGAGCGGCTGCAATTCACCTGACTGTCACGAACATCAGATTAGAAGATTCCACGGCCGGCGGAACCCTTGTGCGCACAGCCCCGGATTGTGCCCGCAAAACGCCATTCTGCTCATTCTGCTCACGGCCCGGCCGCCTCACGCGATCGGGTCTTCACGCAGGCGGCCCGGCCCGGGGCGTGGCGAAATGGAGACGACGTCGCCCGCCCGGCAAGGAGGCCTCATGCGCATGCCGTGGCCGCGACGCGTCTTCGCCCAGGTCCTGGCCATCCAGCTGGCGCTGGCGGCGTGCGTCGTCGGCGTCGCCACCGCGCTGTTCATCGCCGCCTTCAGCCGCGAGCTGGACGAGCAGGCCATGGGCAAGGCACTGGCCATCGCGAAGGCCGTGGCGGTGGACCCGGCGGTCGAGCGGACGCTGCGCACCTCCGTGCCGAGCGGTACCGGCCCGGTCCAGCGGGAGGCGGAGCAGATCCGGCAGGCCACCGGAGCGCTGTACGTGGTGGTCATGGACACCAGTGGCATCCGCTGGTCGCACCCCAGCCCCTCGTACGTCGGCCTGGGGGTGGCCACGGACGCGAGCCGGGTCCTGGCGGGCCAGGAGGTGACGCAGATCGGCACCAGTTCGCTCGGCCCCTCCGTCATGGCCAAGGCGCCGGTCTTCGACGCCTACGGCCGGATCGTGGGGGCCGTCAGCGTGGGCTTCGCCTACGACACCGTCCGCAGCCGGCTGCTGTCCGCCGTCCCCGGCCTGCTGGCCTGCGCGGGCGCCGCCCTCGGCGCCGGCGCCCTGGCCGCGCTGCCGATCTCCCGCCGCATCCTGCGCCGGGCCCACGACCTGGCCTTCAAAGACATCTCCCGCCTGCTGAACGAGCGGGAGGCGATGCTGGGCGGCCTGCGGGAGGGCGTGCTCGCCGTCGACGCCGCCGGCCGCGTCCGCCTGGTCAACGACGAGGCCCAGCGGCTGCTGGGGCTGGGCCCGGAGGCGGCCGGACGGCCGCTCGAGGAGGTCGTCGGTCCGGGGCGGCTGCGGAGCGTCCTCACCGGGGCGGCCGGCGGTGCGGACCTCCTCGCCCCCACCGGCGCCCGGATCCTGGTCGCCAACCGGATGCCCACCCGCGACGGCGGCGCGGTGGTCACCCTGCGGGACCGTACGGAGGTGGAGCAGTTGGGGCGCGAGCTCGACGCCATCCACGGCCTGACCGACGCGCTGCGCGCCCAGGAGCACGAGCACGCCAACCGGATGCACACCCTGCTCGGGCTGCTGGAGATCGACCGCCCCGACCAGGCGGCGGCCTTCCTCACCGAGCTCACCGGCGCCCGGCGCGCGACCATCGAGCAGGTGACCGGGCAGATCCAGGACCCGCTGGTGGCCGCCCAGCTGGTCGGCATGGCCTCCATCGCGGCCGAGCGCCGGATCGAGCTGCGGCTCTCCCCCGACAGCCGGCTGCCGGACCGCGTGGTGGACCCGAGCGACCTCGTCACGATCCTCGGCAACCTCGTCGACAACGCCTTCGAGGCGCTGGCCCGCCGGCTGCCGGAGCAGCCGTTCGTCGAGGTCGACCTCGCGGTGGAGCAGCCCTCGACCGTGGTCCTGCGGGTGTCGGACAACGGCCCCGGCGTGCCGCCCGAACTCTCCGAACGCGTCTTCGCACCCGGCTGGACCACCGGGGAGGCACCCGGACGGCCGCACCGGCAGGGGCTGGGGCTCACGTTCGTGCGCCAGCTCGCCGAGCGCCACGGCGGCACCGCCGAGGTCACCCCCGGGCCCGGGGGCGGGGCGCAGTTCACCGTCGTACTGCCCGAAGCGCTCAGCGCAGGGGCCTTCGGGCCCGACCGTCCCACGGAGGCACCATGAGCCCGTCCCCCGTCGAGGTGCTGGTGGTCGACGACGACTTCCGGGTCGCCGAGATCAACGCCACGTACGTGGGCAAGATGCCCGGCTTCCGGGTGGCCGGCCGGGCGCACACCTGCGCCCAGGCGCTCGCCTTCCTCGAGGACCACGAGGTCCACCTCGTGCTGCTGGACTTCTACCTGCCCGACGAGAACGGCCTGGCCTTCCTCAACCAGATGCGCCAGCACGGCCACCACGCCGACGTGATCATGGTGACCGCGGCCCGGGACGCGGCGACCGTGCAGGCCGCGCTGCGCTCCGGCGCGCTCCAGTACCTGATCAAGCCCTTCACCTTCGCCGGCCTCAAGGCCAAGCTCGACGCCTACACCTCGCTGCGGCGCAGCCTGCAGGGGATCGACGAGGCCGGTCAGGAGCAGGTGGACCGGATCTTCGGCGAGCTGCGGACCTCCCGGTCGGCCACGCCGGCGAGGCTGCCCAAGGGGCACTCGTCGCCCACCGCCGACCTGATCGACACGGTGCTGCGGGAGTCCGCCGAGCCGCTGTCGGCCCAGGAGGTCGCGACCCGGGCCGGGCTGAGCCGGTCCACCGCCCAGCGCTACCTCAAGCTCCTCGAGGAGTCCGGGCGGCTGCGGCTCACCCTGAAGTACGGCGAGGCGGGGCGGCCCGAGCACCGGTACTCCTGGGGCGGGCCGTCCTGAACCACGGCTCCCCCGGTCAGCGGCCGAAGAAGCGGTGCCGGCCCGCTGGACGCGTCGGCCGGCCGGCCGGCGCCGCGTCCTGCCGGGCCGGCTCGGGGCCCGGCAGGCTGCGGCCGGTCCGGGCCGCCGGGTCGATCCAGGCCACCGGCCGGGGCGCGAGCAGGCGCTCGGCATGGGTCACCGGGGTGCGTTCGGCCGCCACCGGCGGGGGTACCGGGTCGTACCGCAGGCGATCGGGGTGCAGCCCGCAGCGGGGCAGCAGGTCGGCCAGCTCCGCGATGAAGGCCGGCGGGCCGCTCAGGTAGGCCTGCTGGTCGCCCCAGTCGCCGCGGGCGGCCATCGCGGTGCGGAACCGCCACAGGGCCTGGGTCTGGCTCTCGTACGGCTGCGGGTACCACCAGCCGACCTCGATCCACGGGTGCCGGTTGCTCAGCGCGGTGATCCAGGCCAGGTCGTAGTACTGGTTCCGGGCCCGGGCCAGCAGCTCCAGGCGGACCCGGGGGCGTGGCTGCGCGCGGACGAGGTCGCCCAGCAGTGCCTTGACCGAGGACCAGCCGGTGCCGGCCGCGACCAGGGTGACGGCGGGCGCGGCGGGGCCGGCCAGTGTCGTGGTCCCGGAGGCCGCCCCCAGCCGCAGCCGGTCGCCGGGTCTGATCTCGTCGCACAGCACGGGGCTGAGCAGGCCGCCCGGGGCACGGGCGACGTGGAACTCGACGATGCCGTCCCGGCGCGGGGCGCACCCGAGCGAGTAGGGGCGCCACACCCGGGGCCGGCGCAGCGTGCTCAGCGTCGCGTACTGGCCGGCCGCGTAGGGGTAGGGCCGGTCGGGGCGGACGGTGAGGACGGCCGTGTGGCCCTCGTGCAGGCGGCGGTCGAGGACGAGGGCGTCCCAGTAGGCCGGTTCGCCGGCGGTCTCGGACTGGGCGCCGCCCTGCTGCATGGCCTCGGCGACCACGGCGTAGGCGGCCGCCCAGGCGGCTTCGGTGCGCTCGTCCCAGCTGTGGCCGCTGGCGAACTTCAGGGCGGCTATCAGGCTCGCGCCCACGGCGTCGTACTGCCCGCGGCTGACCTCGAACTTGCGGTGGTCGCGCCCGAGCTGGGTGAGGACGGCGGGCAGCGCCGGGTCGTCGAGGTGGGTCACGACGTATCCCAGGGCGGCGAACAGCCGGTCCCGCTGCTCCTCCAGGTCCGCGGGGAACATGGTGCGGACGCCGGGGTTGTCCCGGAAGAGCGTGGCGTAGAAGAACTTCACCGTATGGTCCGCGCGGCGGCGGACCAACTCGAAGTTCGCGCGCACCAGCCGCATGTCTTCACTGTTCACGGCATCCCCTGCCGATCGGTCACCCGATACTCATGAATTCGCGGCCGGAAACCGACGAGACGGCGCAGAATTTCGCCTCACCCTAATGCCATCCCAGCCACCTGGAAAGGAAAGCCGGAGTTTCACGATTCCGTGCACGCCTCAATTCTCCGGACGGTTTATCGGGTTCTCCCGACGCCTTTTCGGGAATCCTGGTGTCCGCTCGGCCCGCACGGTCAGATAACGATCGGACGGCGCCGGGCGCCGCCTGGCCCGCTCAGCGCTGCGGCAGCCACTGGTAGTTCAGCTCGGGGCGGCCGACGTGGCCGTACTGCGGCCGGCGGCCGGCCCGCCCGCTGTCGACGAGGTGTTCGAGGTACCGCCGGGCCGTGATGCGGGAGATACCGGCGCATTCGGCCAGGACGGTGGCGGTGAGCCCGTCGGGGGCGTCGCGCAGCAGGGTGGTGACCCGCTCGAGGGTCGGCGCGCTGAGGCCTTTGGGGGGCGCCGGCGGCTGGGGTGCCCGCAGGGCGGACAGGAGGCGGTCGACCTGCTCCTGGCCGTCGGCCTCGCCGACGACGGCCGTGCGGTACTCCGCGTACTTCAGCAGCCGCTCGCGCAGCACGGGGAAGGCGAAGGGCTTGAGGATGTACTGCACCACGCCCAGCGAGACGCCCTCGCGGACGACGGTCAGGTCGCGGGCTGAGGTGACCACGATGACGTCCACGGGGCGCCCGGCCGCCCGCAGTCCGCGCGCCAGCCGCAGACCGTGGCCGTCGGGCAGGTGGAGGTCGAGCAGCAGCAGGTCGACCGGGGCGTTCTCCAGCTCCTGGCGGGCCTCGGCGACCGTGTGGCAGATCCCCGCCACGGTGAAGCCCGGTACCCGGCCGACGTAGAGGGCGTGCGCGTCGGCCGCGACCGGGTCGTCCTCCACCACCAGCACGCGGATGTCCGGCTCGTTCATGCGGGCGCCCCTTCCCGCAGCGGCAGCCGTACGGTGAACTCGGCGCCGCCCGCGGCGGAGCGGCGTACCGTCACGGTCCCGCCGTGCCGGTGCACGGTCTGCCGGACCAGGGCCAGGCCCAGCCCGCGCCCGGGCCCCTTGCCCGACCAGCCGGCCCGGAAGACGTCGGCGCCCTCGGGCACGCCGGGGCCGTTGTCGGCCACCACGAGCACCATCTCGGCGGGTTCGCCGCCGGTGCCGGCGCTGACGGTGACGCGGGCGCCGGGGATGCCGACGACGGCCTCGACGGCGTTGTCCACCAGGTTGCCGAGCACCGTGACCAGGTCGCGGACGGGCAGGGCGGCCGGTGGCAGGCCCGCGGTCAGGCTGCCGCCCCCGGCCGGGCCGGGGGACTCCGGGGCGGTGGGCCCGGGCGCGACCACCAGTTCCACGCCGCGTTCGTGCGCCTGGGAGGTCTTGCCCAGCAGCAGTGCGGCCAGCACCGGCTCGCCCATCGCCGTGACCACCTGGTCGGTGAGGGACTGGGCGAGTTGCAGCTCGGCGGTGGCGAACTCCACCGCCTCCCGGGTCCTCCCCAGTTCGACCAGGGAGACGACGGTGTGCAGCCGGTTGGCCGCCTCGTGGGCCTGGGAGCGCAGCGCCTGCGTGAAGCCGCGCTCGTGGTCGAGTTCGCCGGCCAGGGCCTGGAGCTCGGTGTGGTCCCGCAGGGTCACGACGGAGCCGCGGCGACCGCCGCTGGTCACCGGCGAGACGTTGACGACCAGGACCCGGTCGCCGGTGAGGTGGACCTCGTCGACCCGGAGTTCGGCCGATTCCAGCACCTCCGTCAATCGGTCGGGCAGGCCGAGCTCGGCGACCTCCAGCCCCTGGACGTCGGTGTCGCCGAGGCCGAGCAGTTCCCGGGCCCCGTCGTTGACCAGGGACACCCGGCGCCGGCCGTCGAGCATGAGCAGGCCCTCGCGGACGGCGTGCAGGGTGGCCTCGTGGTAGTCGTACATCCCGCTGAGTTCGGCGGAGTTCATGCCGTGGGTGTGGCGCCGCAGCCGGGTGTTGACCACGTAGGTGCCGACGGCGCCCAGCAGCAGGGCGCCCGCCGCGACCCAGCCCAGGACGGCGAGTTGGCGGCCGAGCCGGCCGCCGATCGAGGAGACGGTGACGCCGGCGGCGACCAGTCCGGTGATCCGGCTGCCGTCCCGGATGGGCGTGACCACCCGGATCGAGGGGCCGAGGGTGCCGGTGTAGGTCTCGCTGAAGGTGTGGCCCTGCAGGGCCCGTCCGGTGTTGCCGAGGAACTGCTTGCCGATCTGCTGCGGGTCGCGGTGGGTCCAGCGCACCCCCGCCGGATTCATGATCGTGACGAAGTCGACCCCGGAGTCGACCCGTACCCGCTCCGCGTAGGGCTGGAGCACGGGCGAGGGGTCGGAGCCGCGGGCGGCGGCGACCACCGAGGGGGAATCGGCCACCGAGCGGGCCACGGCCCAGGCCTGCAGCCGGGCGGCCTCCTCCGTCTGGGTCCGCGCGGTGGCATACGCGAACGCCGCGCACCCCACCACGACCAGGGCGATCAACACGGCCTGGACCGCGAAGAGCTGCCCGGCAAGGCTGCGGGGACGCAGACGGGGGATGCGGACCACGTTGATGAGTGTGCCCCGGCGAATGAACGATATGAACTCAAGCGTGACTGCGCTCACACGACTGGCGGATAGTCGCCCTACCCCGGCAGCACGGGCTCCACACCTCCCGTCGGCCGGAACTTCCAGCCCCCGGGACCGTCCGGGTGGGCGACGCGACCGAAGGAGTCACCGTGGCCGTCGAGCGGGAGACCACTGAAACCACCGGGCCGGCCAAGGCCCGGAAGGACCGGACCCACTACCTGTACCTGGCCGTGATCGTCGCGGTGGTGCTGGGCATCACGGTCGGGCTCGCCGCCCCCGGCGTGGCGGTCGAGCTGAAGCCGATCGGGACGGGCTTCGTGAGCCTGATCAAGATGATGATCTCGCCGATCATCTTCTGCACGATCGTGCTGGGGGTCGGCTCGGTCCGCAAGGCCGCCAAGGTCGGGGCCGTGGGCGGGCTGGCGCTGGGCTACTTCCTGGTCATGTCGACGGTGGCGCTGGCCATCGGCCTGCTGGTGGGCAACCTCCTGGAGCCGGGCAGCGGACTGCACCTGACGGAGGCGGTCCGCAGCGCCGGCGAGGCACAGGCGAAGACCGGCGGGGCGGAGACGACCCAGGACTTCCTGCTGGGCATCATCCCGACCACCCTGGTGTCCGCCTTCACCAGCGGCGAGGTGCTGCAGACACTGCTGGTGGCGCTGCTGTGCGGATTCGCGATCCAGGCCATGGGACGTACCGGCGAACCCCTGCTGCGCGGGATCGGACACGTGCAGAAGCTGGTCTTCCGGGTGCTCTCGATGATCATGTGGCTGGCTCCGGTGGGCGCCTTCGGCGCCATGGCGGCCGTGGTCGGCGCGACCGGCCTGGACGCCCTCAAGTCCCTCGCCATCCTCATGATCGGCTTCTACACGACCTGTGCGCTCTTCGTGTTCCTGGTGCTGGGCACCCTGCTGCGGACGGTCGCGGGCATCAGCATCTTCAGCCTGCTGAGGTACCTGGGGCGCGAGCTGCTGCTGATCCTGTCCACCTCCTCCTCCGAATCGGCCCTGCCGCGGCTGATCGCGAAGATGGAACACCTCGGCGTCTCCAAGCCGGTGGCCGGCATCACCGTCCCGACCGGCTACTCCTTCAACCTGGACGGCACGGCCATCTACCTGACCATGGCCTCCCTGTTCGTGGCCGAGGCCATGGGCACCCCGCTGAAGCTGGGCGAACAGATCTCGCTGCTCGCCTTCATGGTCATCGCCTCCAAGGGCGCGGCCGGCGTCACCGGCGCGGGCATGGCCACCCTGGCGGGCGGACTCCAGTCGCACCGGCCGGAGTTGGTCGACGGTGTCGGCCTGATCGTCGGCATCGACCGCTTCATGAGCGAGGCCCGGGCCCTGACGAACTTCGCGGGCAACGCCGTGGCGACCGTACTGATCGGTACCTGGACCAAGGAGTTCGACCGGGTCAAGGCGGCCGAAGTCCTCGGCGGCCGGCTGCCCTTCGACGAGACCACGCTCCAGGACGACGGGCACGGCGAGCCTCAGCGGACGACAGCCGGCCCCGAACTCCCGCCCACCGGGGCCGGACCCGCCCCCGAACCGGTCCGGGTGCCTTCCTGACCCGCGGCCGTCCGGCGCCCCGGCCCCGCTCCCCCGCGGGCCGGGGCGCCGCGCCGCACGGTCTACAACTCGGGGCAGGTACCTACAGGTCGGGGAAGGCCGAGAGGTCCGGTTCGGCGTCGTCCGCGGCGCCCTCCGCGTCGGGCGGGGCCAGCAGGGCCCAGATCACCTTGCCCTCGCGGGTGTAGCGGGTGCCCCAGCGGCTGCTCATCCGCGCGACCAGGAACAGGCCGCGGCCTCCCTCGTCGGTGGTGGCGGCGTAGCGCAGGTGCGGTGCCGTGCTGCTGCCGTCCCACACCTCGCAGGTCAGGCCCTGGTCGTTCAGCAGCCGGACCCGTACCGGGGCGCTGCCGTAGCGCAGCGCGTTGGTGATCAGCTCGCTGAGGATCAGCTCCGCCGGGAAGACCAGCTCCGGCAGCCCCCAGGCCTCCAGCCGGCGCACCGCGTCGTTGCGGATCTCCCCGACGGCGCTCAGCTCGTCGGGCACCTCCCATTCGGCGACCCGGTCCGGACCCAGGGTCCGGGTGCGGGCGACGAGCAGGGCCACGTCGTCGTCGGGCTTGTCGGGCAGGACGGTGTCGAGGACGGCGCGGCAGCTCTCCTCCGGCTCGCGGCCGGGGTGGCCCAGCGCCGTGCGCAGCAGTTCCAGGCCGTCGCCGATGTCCCGGCTGCGCCGCTCGATCAGCCCGTCCGTGTAGAGGACGAGCTGGCTGCCCTCGGCGAGGGTCAGTTCAGCGCTGTCGAAGGGCATGCCGCCCAGACCGAGCGGGGGCCCGGCGGGCAGTTCCACGATCTCCGCAGTGCCGTCGGGCGCCACCACCAGGGGCGGCAGGTGTCCGGCGCGCGCCATGGTGCAGCGCCGCGAGACCGGGTCGTAGACGGCGTACAGGCAGGTGGCGCCCAGCATCGCCGCCTGGCTGCGGTCGCCGTCCCCGTCCGCGCCGCTGCCGTCGCGCTCGTGGTCGATCCGCTCCACCAGGTCGTCCAGGCGGGCCAGGATCTCGTCCGGGGGCAGGTCGAGGGAGGCGAAGTTGTGGACGGCGGTGCGCAGCCGGCCCATCGTGGCGGCGGCGTGCAGCCCGTGTCCGACCACGTCGCCCACCACGAGGGCGACCCGGCTGCCGGAGAGCGGGATGACGTCGAACCAGTCCCCGCCGACCCCGGACTGGGCCGGGAGGTAGAAGTGCGCCACGTCCACCGCGCTCTGCTCGGGCAGCGCCCGCGGCAGCAGGCTGTGCTGGAGCGTGACGGCCAGGGTGTGCTCGCGGGTGTAGCGGCGGGCGTTGTCCATGCTGACGGCGGCCCGGGCGACCAGTTCGACGGCCAGTGACCGGTCGTCCTCGTCGAAGGGCGCCGGCTCCTCCGAGCGCCAGAAGTTCACGACGCCCAGGACGGCGCCCCGGGCGGTCAGCGGGGCCGCGATCAGGGAGTGGATGCCGTACTCGACGATGGCGGCGGCCCGCGGCGGGTCCTGGGCGTGCCAACCGGGCGCCGCGGTCAGATCGGGCACCAGCTCCGCCTCTCCGGAGCCGTACCCGCGGGCCTGGGGAGTGGAGGGCAGGAAGTCGATCAGGCGGCCGCGGGGGTAGAACGGCGGCGAGGGGCGGATGCCGCCGACCGCGGTGCGCCGCATGTCGTCCTCCGGCCCGGGCTCACCGCCGTCGAGCACCGGATCGGCCAGGTCGACGGTGACGAAGTCGGCGAAGCGGGGGACCACCACGGCGGCCAGCTCCTCGGCGGTGCGCACCACGTCCAGGGTGGTGCCGATCTCGCCGCCCGCGTCGTAGAGCAGCTTCAGGCGCTTGCGGGCCGACTCCGCCCGGCCGTTGAGGACCTGCATCTCCGTCGAGTCGCGGATGGTGACGGCGACGCTGCCGTCGGCCCGGCCGCCGGGGCTGGTGGGCCGCTGGTTGACGACGAGCAGCCGGTCGCCGGTCTCCAGCACCTCGTCGGTGGCGGTCCGGCCGGACAGCATCAGGTCGGCCATCCGCCGGTCCAGACCGGGCACGTCGGCGATGTGGTGGCCGTCGGCGTCCTCGGGGAGGCCGAGCAGGCGTTTGGCCTCGTCGTTGGCGAGCACCAGCCGGTGCTCGCCGTCGGTGATGAGCACCCCTTCGCGCACGGAGTGCAGCACCGCGTCATGGTGCTCGTACATCCGGGTCATCTCCTGCGGCCCGAGGCCGTGGGTCTGGCGGCGCAGCCGGCGGCTGATGAGGGCCGCGCCGGCGGTGGCCACGGCCAGCCCGGACACCGTCGCCAGCAGGAAGACCGGGAACTGCCGGTTCACCAGACTCGCCATGCTCCCCACCGTCAGCCCGGCCGAGACCAGGGCCACGACCTTGCCGTCCACCGCGGTGACGGGGACGACGGCCTGGATCTCCTCCCCGAGGGGCCCGTGGGCGCTCTCGGTGTACGTCCGCCCGGCGAGGGACGGCCCGATCGTGCCGACGAACCGCTGCCCGATGCGGTCCGGCCACGGATGGGTGTAGCGGATGCCCTCTGTGTCCATGACCACGATGAAGTCGACCCCGGCGTCCTTGCGGGTCTTCTCCGCGAGTGGCTGGAGGATCGCGGTCGGGTCGGGTGCCCTCAGCGCCGCCTGGAGGCCCAGGGAGTGGGCGAAGGTCTGCGCCACGGCCACCGACCGGTTGCGCGCCTCCCGCTCGACGTCGTGCCGGGACTGGAGGACCAGCGCCAGCAGCGCGCCGCCCACGAGCAGCACCACGATCGCCAGCTGGAGCACGAAGACCTGCCGGGCGACGCTGCGGCCGCCCAGGGGGGACCGCACCGACGAGCCCGGCCCGGGTCGGCCGTTAAGGATCACGAACCAGTTCTAACACCGCACGGCTCCGGCGGCTCGGCGGTGCCCGCCCACCGCCCCTCCGGGACCGGGTGGGGCGCGCCGGGCCGACGACCTTTGGAGCGGCTGGTCCTCCGCCTGGCGGACGGGTGCTGCGTCCGGCCTGGTGGGGCGGGTCCCCGGGCCGGCGCCCGGGCCGCACCCCGGCCGGCGTTCGAGGGGGCGGCGGTGAACTCGGGGCGGCCGCCGTCATCTCGAAGGCGTAGCGCGCGCCCGGTCCGAGGACCGGACGGAGCGGGCCGCTCCCGCCGTTCGGCTGATTCTTCCCCGGCGGCCGGCTGCCAGGCTCCTTCCATTGGTCCGGGCGGGTCGCCCCGGGCGCCGTGTCCGGCTCGGGTACGGCGGGCCCCGGCACGCGCAACCCGTCCCCAGCGCATCGATCGTGAAGGGGAGAGTGATGGTGAAATCGAGCGGGCGGCACCGTCGGGTGAAGAGTGCCGCGGAGAACCCGGGCAGGAAGCGTGCCCTGTCGGCGGTGGCCACCGTGGCCGCCGTGACCGGTGGCATCCAACTGGCCGGGGCGGCGTCGAGTTGGGCCACGCCCACGCCCTATCCGGGCGGGGCGCATGTGCCGGCCGGAGCGGACGGGCGGGTGCACTACTACTTCGACAACGCGATCAGCGCCCAGGCGCGGGAGGCGTTCAACAAGGGGGTCAGCCAGTGGACGTGGGCCGATGGGACGCCCATATTCGTCGAGGGCACCCAGGAGGACTCCACGGAGCGGGTCCACTACGTCGGAACCGGGAACTCCAACGGCGGTACGAGCGGCCTGATCAACCTCGGCGCGACCTTCCGCGGGCCCGGGCCCTGGCAGTCCTATGCGGTCGGCACGGACATGCAGACCGGACAGCAGGTCTACGGGCAGATCGTCAGCGGCGGGGTACCCAACACGTACGTCGAGAAGACCACCGGCGAGATCGTTCCCATGCGGGTCCTCAAGACCGCGGAGGAGTACGCCGACTGGCACTGGGGCACCAAGGCCGTGCACGAGGCGGCACACGAGCAGGGGCATGCCGGCGGACAGGAACATCCGAAGTGGCCGGCAGCCAACGACGTCATGGCGGGCGCCCCGGAGTCGCACACCGAGCACCTCCCCCACGGCCTTGCGGAGGTGACCGGGCCCTCGGAGGCCGAACTGGAGTTGATGCGTCGGACCTACCCCCAGCCACAGGGCGGGGCCGGTAGCAGCGGGCAGGGGTCCAGCGCGCAGTCGTCCCAGGGGGCCACCGCCGCGTCGCCCCAGACACCTCCGAGGGCTGAGGGATCGCAGTGGCCCCAGGGACCGCAGTCGACCCAGTCGTCACAGAGCACCCTGGGCGCGCAGGGAACTCAGGGGTCGGCGCAGCACTGGTCGTTCACCGACGGGACCCGGCTGACCGCCGGCTGGGAGCGGCGCGGCAACGACTTCACCAACCCGAGGACCGGTCAGGTCCTGCGCATGAGTGAGACCGGGTACGAGCAGGTCAAGCCGCCGGGTTCCACGGAACCCGCGGATTCCGGCAGTGCGGGGAGTTCCGGCGGATCGGGGAGTACCGGTGCGTCCGGGAGTTCCTGGAACTCCGCGGGGGCAGCGGAGTCCGGGGGTGCCGCGAGCTCCGGGAGCGAGCAGCGCTCCTACTCCCTGTCCGACGGGAACCGGCGGCTCAACAGCTGGCTGGGCAACTACGACCGGCTCGACGACACCACCTTCCGGAACCGGGACACCGGGGAGACCCTGCACCAGAGTGCGGACGGCAGCTGGACCGGCGTCACCGAGTCGGACGGCGGGCGGGCCAAGCGCGAGACCGGGTCCGACCCGGCCGACGACGAGCAGGCCCGAACCGAGGCCGATCAGACCGCCGCCGAGACCGGGCAGCCGTCCGCCGAAGGTGCCGAGGCAGACAACGAGCCGGCTCCGGCCGAGGAGCCCGCGGCCGACGCCGAGCTCGAGCAGGCCCCGGCCGAGGCAACGCCCGTCGAGGAGAGGCCCGCCGAGGAGCCCTCGGCCGAAGCGACGGCCGAGTACCAGGACTCCGCACCCGCAGAGCCCGAGTACCAGGAGTCCGAGCCGGCTCAGGAGTACCAGGAGCCGGAGCCGACGCCGGAGTACCAGGAGTCGGAGCCGGCTCAGGAGTACCAGGAGCCGGTCCAGGACGAGGTCGCGGTGGCCGATGACGCTCCCGCCGACGGGTACGTCGACGACTCCGGCGCCGACTTCGCGGGCGACGAGGCGTCCGCGTGACCGGATGCCCGGAATCCGAGATCTCCAGCACACCGGAAATCCGTCGGAACTTCAGCCCTCACGGCCGTGCCCACAAGGACGATGACGGCTTTTCAATTCCCCTGCGGAAAGCCCACAGAGGTGGTTTCCGACGGCCTTGAGAACTCCCTCCACCTCCGCAAGAATGGCGCACGCGACCTGCCTTTCGAAGGCGTATGCGCCAATCAAGAGATGAATCCATCAAGCGATTCAGCCACTTCCCCATCGATTCACCTATGGGTGTAGTCGAATCCTTGACGGGCCACCGGGCCGGCGCGCAGGAAGCGCGACGCCGGACGGAAGGCCGGGTGCCACCCCCGTGGGCGTCGCCCGGCCTTCCGGCCGTCCGCCCGTACCCGTCAAGCCCGAGGTGAAGACGCATGCCCGTTCAACGGCTCTCCGATCTGGTGCAGTTCGCCCGCACGCACTCCCCCTACTACGCCGAGCTCTACGCGGACCTGCCAGCCGAGGTGAACGACCTCGCCGACCTGCCCGTGGTGGACCACCAGGCCTTCTGGGCCGCCAACACCCTGCACGACAACCGGGTCCTGACGGCACCGCTGGCCGAAGGCGTGGTGTTCAAGACCGGCGGGACCACCGGCACCCCTCGCTTCTCCTGCTACACCCGGGAGGAGTGGCGCGAGTTCGTCACGGCCTTCGGCGCCGGTCTCGTGGACGCGGGCCTGGAGCCCGGACACCGGGTGGTCGACCTCTTCTACGCCGGCGAGCTGTACGCGAGCTTCCTCTTCGTCCTGGACGCCCTCGCGCACGCTCCGGTGGCCAACGTACGCCTGCCGATGGGCGGCGGGGCGCCGTTGGAGTCGACGGTGTCCGCCGTCCAGGACTTCACGGCCGACGTCCTCGCCGGTACGCCGACCACGCTGTGCCGGCTCGCCGAGCACCTGGCGACCCAGGACCGCGCGCTCCCCCGGATCAAGCTGCTGTTCTTCGGGGGCGAGGCCCTGTACGCCGACCAGCGCCGCCTGCTGGCGCGGGCCTTCCCGAACGCCGTCCCGCGGTCGCTCGGGTACGCCAGCGTGGACGGCGGCCTGCTCGGCCGGCCCGTCGCGGGCCCGGACACCCGCACCCACCGGCCGTTCACCCCGCACACCGTCGTCGAGATCCTGGACGAGACCACCGGCGAACCTCTCCGCGAGCCGGGCCGCCCCGGCCGGGTCGTCGTCACCCAGCTCTTCCGCACCCTGATGCCCGTCATCCGCTACCCCGCGGGCGACCGGGCCGAGTGGACGGAGACCGAAGGCGGGCCGTTCCGCATCCTGGGCCGCACCGAGGAGGGCGCCCGCATCGGGCCCGTCACGGTGTACTGGGACGACGCCACGAACGCGGTCGCGGCGGCGGACGCCGACGGGCTCGTCACGGGCACCCAGCTGGTCGTCCGCCGCTGGGCGGGCCGGGACGGCCTGGTGCTGCGCCTGGCGACGGGCCCCGGGCACGGTCCGGACGTGCTCGACGCCCTCACCCGGTCCGTGGTCGCCGCGCTGAACGCCGCCCGGCCCTTCTACCCCGAGAACGCCGACGCCGGGCACATCCACCCGCTGGTCGTCGAGTGGACCCGGCACCGCGACCTCGTCGTCAACGACCGCTCCGGCAAGCTCGTCCGCGTGCTCGACGAGCGGCCGACGGCGTGAGCGCCGCGGCGGCGGTTCCCGACCGCCGGCGCCCGCTGGTCCTGCGCAACCACGACTTCGGGAAGGCCTGGGCGAGCCAGGTGCTCACCCAGGCCGGCGCCCGGATGTTCCAGGTGGGCGCCTCCTGGCAGCTCGTCGGGCACGCGGCCGGGGGCGACGGGAGCCTGTCCGCCGGGCTGCTCATGGCCGTCAGCACCGTGCCCGCCGTGGCCCTGGCCCCGCTCATCGCCCGGGCCGTGGCCCGCAGTTCGCCGCGCTCGCTGCTGCGCGCGGCGGCCGCCGGCGCCACGGCCACGGCGGCGCTCCTCACCGTCTGGGCCGCCACCGGCGACCTGCCGCTCGGCGCCCTCTACGCGGCCGCCCTGGCGCTGACGACCTGCCAGGCCTTCTTCGACCCCTGCCTGACGACCTCGGTGCCCGTGCTCGTCGACGACGCGGACGTCGAGGCCGCCACCGGCTTCGAACTCTCCACCCAGTCCCTCGCCGGTCTGGGCGGCGCCCTGCTCGGCGCCCTCGTCGTGGACCTCGCGGGCCTGGCCGGCCTCGCCGCCGTCTGCATGACCGCCTACGGCACGGCCGCCACGCTCCTGACGACCGTCCGCTTCCGCACCACCGCGGCGGACGGCCCGGCGGCGGACGGGCTCGACGCCGGAGCCCGGCGGACCCTGCGCCAGACCCTGGCCGCGCTGCCCCGGGTACGCGCCATCCTGCTCTGCTTCGCCGCGGCGAACCTCTTCACCACCGCCGTCTTCGTCGTGATGCCGCTGTACACCGCCACGGTCCTGCACGGCGACGGCGCCACCGTCTCCCTCCTGGAGGCCTCCCTCGGGGCGGGCACCCTCGTCGGCTCCTTCACCGGTGCCCGGGTGCTCGGCCGGCCCACGGTGGCGGGCGCCGCCTGTCTGGGCGTCATGGGCGCGGCGCTCGCCCTGCCCGGCTTCGTCGCCGCGCTGCCCGCCATCGCGGGCGCGCTGCTGGTGACCGGCTGGTGCGTCGGTGCGATCGGCGTGCGTTTCGTCGCCCTCTTCCAACGCCTGGTCCCGGCCGCCGACAAACCCGCCTTCTTCGCCGTGATGCAGGCCGTCCTCGGCGCGACCTTCCCGGTCGCCTCCCTGCTCTTCGGCCTGCTCGGCGACCACCTCAGCGCCCGGACCCTGTGCCTGATCCAGGCGGCGGGCCTGGCACCCGCCGCCCTCGCCCTCTTCCTGCTGCCCGTCGGCTCCCGCCGAGCCCGCGGCGGGACCGCACCCGCGCCCACCGGCCCCGCGCCCGTCACCGAGCCGCCGGAGGTCCCCGCCCCCGCGGCCCAGCCCTCGTCCCACCCCGCCGCGGAGCCCGCTCACCTGCCCGGCGCCGAGCCCGGGTACTTCCCCACCGCCGGAAGGCCCTGATGACCACTCCGATCGAAGAGGCGCGGCTCGGTGACATCGCCGAGCTGCGCCAGCTCTACTACGCCGTCTACGGGACGCGTTACCCCAGCGCGCTGGGCACCGACCCCGCCGAGATGGCCCGGCTCATCCGCGACCCGCACACTCGCTGGCTCGTCGCCCGCTGCCCGCGCACCGGCGTGCTGGTCGGCTCCGCCGCGGTGCACGGCGAGGCCGGCACCCGCATCGGCCGCCTGGAAGGGCTCGCCGTCCACCCGGAGCAGCGCGGCTCCGGCCTGGCCGGCCGGCTGACCGAGGCGCTGTGCGCCGCCACGCTGGACGCCGGTACCACCGACTCCGTGTACGCCACCGTGCGGACCGTCAGCGCCGGACCGCAGCGGGTCGTCGCCCGGCACGGATTCCGGCCGCTGGGCATCCTGCCCAACGCCGTCGACCTCGGCAGCCGGGAAAGCCTCGCGCTGTACGCCCGCCACGCGCCGGGGGTGCTGGAGCGCCGGGTCCCCGTCACCGAGGTACCCGGCTTCCTCGTCCCGCTGCTGCGCACGACCGGTGCGAGCCTGGGCATCGGCTACGAGGCCGCCCGGGCGACGGCTCCGCCACCGCCCCCGGAGACGCCCGAGGGGCCGCCCCTCGAACTGATCGAGGCACCCGCCTTCGTACGCCGCCGCTTCCAGGCCCGGTTCCCCGACGGCGGCGGCTGGTTCTACCCGCTGCACGCGCCGAACGTGCTCCTCTCCCCCACCGACGGCGCCTTCGAGGTCTACGCCTACCTCAACCACACCGGCGGCTACTGCGCGTTGGTCACCGCCCACCCCGAACCGGCGGCGGCCAAGGGATGCCTGGAGCAGGTCACCAAGGCCCTCGGCCGGGCCGGCGCCGGCTACGTCGAAGCCCTGGTGCCCCTCGGCCACCACGCCGCGCTGGCTGCCTTCGCCGCCCAGGGCTTCGTCGCCGGCGCCGTCTACCCGGCCATGCGCCGGGAGGCGGACGGCTTCCACGACTACGTGGTCATGTCCCGCGCCGCCGAGCACGTCGACTTCCGCAGCCTGGTCGTGGAGCCGCCGCTGCAACCCTTCCTCGATTCCTACGTGTCGGCCTGGGCGTCGGCACACCTGCCCGCACCGGAGCCCGCCCCATGACCAGCAGCAACCCCCACCTCGCCCCGGTCGACGTCCCCGACGCCGCCGCCCTCGCCCGGCTCCAGCAGCTGTGCGACCTCACCGACCCCTATGCGTCGGGTCCCGCCCAGGAGGAGCTGTTCGTCGCGGCCATGGCCGAGACGAACGCCTGGCACCGCCGGCGGTCGCCGTTCTTCCGCGACCTCCAGGACGCCGCCCGCCGGGACGGCACCCTCGCCGACACCCCGTACCAAGCACCGCCCGTGCACGCGAACTTCTTCAAACGCCACACGGCCCTGTCCATCCCCGAGGACCAGGTCCACCTGCACCTGACCTCTTCCGGCACCACCGGCCAGAAGTCCCAGATGTTCTTCGACGCCTGGACCATCCGGGCCGCCCAGCGCATGGTCGCCCGGATCTTCGACCACCACGGCTGGATCACCCCCGACCAGCCGGTCAACTACCTGCTGTACAGCTACGAGCCCGCGCCGGACCTCAAGCTGGGCACCTCGTTCACCGACAACTACCTGTGCGACTTCGCCCCGGCCCGGCAGGTCGCGTACGCCCTGCGCAACACCGGCAACGGGCACGAGTTCGACGTCTTCGGCGCGGTCGCCGCCCTCCAGCGGTACGCCGAGGAGGGCCTGCCGGTCCGCATCCTCGGCTTCCCCGCCTTCCTCTGGTTCACCCTGGAACGCATACGGGCCATGGGCCTGCCGCCCCTGACCCTGCCCGAGGGCTCACTGATCATCCTGGGCGGCGGCTGGAAGGGGTACGCGGACCGCCGGATCGGCAAGCACGAGCTGTACGGCCGCGTCACCGAGCAACTGGGCCTGCCCGACGACCGGATCCGCGACACCTTCGGGTCCGTGGAGCACTGCGTGCCGTACGTCGAGTGCGCCCGCCACCGCCTCCACGCACCGGTCTGGTCACGGGTGTTCGTCCGCTCCACCCGCACCCTGGCACCCCTCCCGTACGGCGAGCCCGGCTACCTGCACCTGGTGTCGCCGTACATCACCTCCGTACCGGCGCAGAGCGTCCTCATGGGCGACCTCGCCTCCCTCCACCCCGGGGAGGAGTGCGGCTGCGGCCTGGCCACCCCGTGGTTCACCGTCCACGGCCGCGCCGGAGTCAGCCGCAACCGCAGCTGCGCCGTGGCCGCCGCCGAACTGATGAAGGGCCTGTCATGACCGCCACCGCCGAACACCACTACTGGCAGGGCGCGTTCATCGCCGACGAGGAGGCGGCCCGGCGACTCGCCGAGCTGCCCGCCACGGTCGAGGCCGTGCTGGCCGAATCCTTGGACACCGAGACCGTGCTGGCCGCCTGCGACTCCCTGGCCCGCGCCCTGCGAGACCCGGCCGGCCCCGTCCGGGACCGGCTGGACCCGCACCTGCCCGCCGACGGCGGGCCGGAACTCTACGCCGAACTGGCCGACTTCCTCGACCGGGGCGCCCTCACCCGCAAGCTCCGCCGCGAGCTGGGCGGCGCCACCCCGCAGCGGCTGGAGCGCCCCGACGCCCGGGAAACGGTCTTCGAGGCCTGGGCGCCGGTGGGACTGGTCGCCCACATCGCCCCCGGCAACGCACCCGCCGTCGCCCCGCTCAGCCTCCTCGAAGGGCTGCTCACCGGCAACGTCAACATCCTCAAGACCAGCAGCGACGACACCGCGTTCGGCGCCCACCTGCTCGCCGAACTCGCCGCGCAGGACCCGACCGGCGCCCTGGCCCGGCGCATCATCGTGCTCCGCTTCCCCTCCGCCCGGCAGGAGTGGCTGCGCCTGATGTGCGCCCCCGCCGACGCGGTTGCCGTCTGGGGCGGCGAGTCGGCCGTGGCCGGGGTCGCCGCACACGTCCCGGACGGCTGCCGGCTCGTCGCCTGGGGGCACAAGATCTCCTTCGGGTACCTGACCCGGGACGCCTGGTCCGACGCGGCGGTCCTCGAAGCCCTGGCCCACGACATCTGCGTGCTGGAGCAACAGGCCTGCTCGAACCCGCAGGTGGTCTACCTGGACACCGAGGAAACCGGCGAACTCCACGCCTTCTGCGACCGGTTGGCCGCCGCCCTGGCCGCCCGCCCGGCACCCGCGGCGCAGGATCTCGACCCGGCTGAGTACGCCGAACTCACCACCACCGAACACCTCGCCCGACTCGAGGAACACCTCGGCCTCACCCGGGTCCTCGCCGCCCCGGACCGCAGCTGGCGGGTCATCGCCGACATCCGTCCCGCCCTCACCGCCTCCCCGCTGCACCGCACCGTCTGGGTCAAGCCGCTCCCCCGCCACCGCCTGATGGCGACGCTGCGCCCGATGCGCCGCTACCTCCAGACGGCCGGCCTGGCCGCCGGCCGCACCGACACCGCCGAGCTGGCCGCGCTGGTGCTGGCCGCCGGCGCGACCCGCGTCACGCCCCTCGGGGGCATGACCGAGGGCTACGCCGGGGAGCCCCACGACGGGGTCTACGCCCTCCAGCGCTACAGCCGCCGGGTGGCCGTCCGGGCCGACGACCGCTTCGCCACCACCGCCTGCCTCGACGACCTCGGCCAGCCGCCGGCCGTCCCCCGCCCCACCGGTCCGCTCCTCGACAAGGCCGCCGTCCAGGAGCTCAACGCGGGCGTCGACCGGCGCGACGCCGAGCTGTACTTCCGCAGCGGCGGCAGCACCGGCACCCCCGCCCTGTCGCTCTTCACGTACGAGGACTACGACACGCAGATGCGGGCCGCCGCCCGGGGCCTGCTCGCGGCCGGCTACGACCCCGCGCAGGACCGCACCGCCAACCTCTTCTACAGCGGCGGCATGTACGGCGGCTTCATCAGCTTCTTCTCCGTGCTGGAACGGCTGGGCGGCGTGCAGTTGCCGATCGCAGCCGGCCCCGACCACCGGGCCGTGGCCGAGATCATCGTCGCCCACGAGGTGGACACCCTCTTCGGAATGCCCTCCTACCTCTGGCAGTTGCTGCACGCCGAGGCCGACCTGCTGCGCTCCTACGGCGGACTCCGCAAGGTCTACTACGGCGGCGAGCACTTCACCGAGCGGCAACGGCGCACCCTCACCGAGACGTTCGGCATCGAGGTGGTGCACTCCGTCACCTACGGCAGCACCGACCTGGGCCCGCTCGGCTACCAGTGCGCCCACAGCACCGGCGGCGTCCACCACCTGCACGCCGACCTGCACACCCTGGAGATCGTCGAGACCGGGGCGGACCGTCCGGTCGAGCCGGGCGCCACCGGGCGGCTCGTCTTCACCACCCGGGCCCGCCGCGGCCAGCGCCTCGACCGGTACGTCATCGGCGACCTGGGCCGCACCCTGCCGGGCCGCTGCCCCTGCGGCAGTCACGCCCCGCGCTTCGAACTCCTGGGCCGGCTCGGCGAGGTGATGCGGGTGGCGACGTACTTCGTCAACCAGCGTCGCCTGGTCGCCATCGCACAGGAACACCTCGACTACCGCGGCGAGATGCAGGCCGTCCTGACCAGCGGACCCGAACGCGAAGCGCTCACCGTCCTGTTGGAGCGGTCCCACGCACCCGACCCGGCCGCGGCCCGCGGGGCCTTCCTCGCCGCCTACCCGGAAGTGCGCTCGGCGGTCGAGGAGAAGCTGCTGGACTTCACCGTCGAGGCGGTCGACGGCTCCGCGATGCTCCGCACGGCCACCAGCGGCAAACTGCCCGCGGTCGTGGACCGCCGGCGCGGCCGGCGTGCCCCCGACCTGACCGCCTGAGCCCTGCCGCCGCACCGCGAGGAGCCCGCATCCAGGGGCAACTGCCCAGTGGAGGGCCCCCGGGGCCCGGAGCGGTGCGGGGGCGACCGTCAGGGAGCCCGCGCAGGGCAGGCGGCAGTGGCTGGTCCAGCGCAGCCGAAACCCACGGCTGGTCCTCCGCGCCCACGAGGCTAGGGTCCCGGGGCGTGGGGATGGGCTTGCTGCTCC
>NZ_JBFBGK010000036.1:0-67905 GCF_040684615.1 Streptomyces sp. NPDC089919 | reverse complement strand
TGGCCCGGCTCCACGCGGCCTTCGCCGGCCGCCGCCGCGAGTTGCTGACCGCGCGCCGGCACCGGGCGGACCGGCTGGCCTCGGGCCTCGATGCCGCGCAGGGCGTCGTAGTCGAGGACCACGCAGTCCATGCCGCGGTCGGTGGCCAGCACGCGGGCCTGCGGCTTGATCTCCTGCGCCGCGAAGACACCGCGCACCGGGGCCAGATGGGGGTCGCGGTTGAGCAGTTCCAGGTAGCGGGTCAGCTGCTCGACGCCGTCGATCTCCCCGCGCCGCTTGATCTCGACCGCCACGGTCGCGCCGTCGGCGTCCCGGCACAGGATGTCCACCGGGCCGATGGCCGTCATGTACTCGCGGCGGATCAGCGTGTAGCCCTCGCCCAGGGTTTCGATCCGGTCGGCCAGCAGCTCCTGGAGGTGCGCCTCCACGCCGTCCTTGATCAGGCCCGGATCCACGCCCAGTTCGTGCGAGGAGTCGTGCAGGACTTCTTCCATGGTGATGATGAGCTTCTCGCCCGCCTTGTTGACGACGGTCCAGACGCCCGCCTCATCGCCGGTCCCCTCCTTGAGGGAGCACGGGGGAGACATCCAGTTGAGCGGTTTGTACGCCCGGTCGTCCGCGTGGATGGAGACGCTCCCGTCGGCCTTGACGAGGATCAGCCGGGGGGCGGAGGGCAGGTGGGCGGTGAGCCGGCCCGCGTAGTCGACGGAGCAGCGGGCGATGACGAGACGCATGGTCCGCAACGCTACTCGACCGAGCGGCCCGCACGCGATTCGCCCCCCGAAAGCCCCGTTCGCTGATGGCTCGTTGTATGCGCATTCTCCTGGTGCCCACCCCAGCGGGCGCCTACCGTGTAAGCGGGAGGTTGCGGAGCGTTCACGCTGCGTCGCGACCTCCTTCCCTGCCCGTAAGACCCCGGTCACCCGGGGTCACGAGAGGAGAACCCATGTCGCTCGACGTCTCACCGGCCCTACTGGAACAGGCCGAGCGAGGCGAGGTCGACGAAGCCGCTTTCGTCGACTGCGTCCGGACCTCCCTGCCTTACGCCTGGGAGATGATCAGCTCGCTGGTGGCACAGCTGAAGGTGGACGGCGGAGAGTTCGCCGACAACCAGACGCCGCCGCCGGACGAGCAGGCGCGCGGTCAGCTCTTGCGCGCCCTCGCGAGCGACGCGATACGCGGTGCGCTGCAGCGGCACTTCGGCGTGCGTCTCGCGTTCCAGAACTGCCACCGGGTGGCGGTCTTCCCGCTCGACTCCTCGGCCGATGAGCGGCTGGCACGCTTCACGTCCATCAGGGGCCAGCTGCTCAACCAGTCGCCGGAGCTGCGGGACTGCTAGTTCTTTCGCTGCCGCTCCGTATCGCGGGAGGTGCAACTGATACCGGAGCGGCAGCCCCATGCACCGGGCCGCGGACGGTCCGGCCACGGGTCAGCCGAGGTGGGGCAGGACCTCGGCGCCGAGCCGCCGGACGTTCTCCTCCGTCGCCGCCAGATCACCGGACCCCTCGACCAGCAGCGCGAACCGGTTGATGCCGGTGCGCTCCGCGGTGGCCGCCAGCCGGTCCGCCGCCAGCTTCGGGGTACCCACCGGGTGCAGTGAGCACAGCAGTTCGGTGTAGGCCACCGGATCCCGCATCGCCCGCGCCCGGCCGTCGACGGTCACGTGCGCGTCCAGCCCCTGCTTCAGCCAGCCCGGCATGGCCTTCACCAGGGTCTCGGCGGCGTCCCGGGTGCGGTCGGCGAGCTGCGCCACCCCCGCCGAGACGTGGCCGGCCGCGGCCACCGCGTCGGGGGAGTGGCCGGCCGCCAGCGCGGTCCGCCGCCAGAGCGCGACCATCGCGGCCTTGTCCTCGTCACCGCAGTGCATGCCCAGCAGCATCGGCAGGCCCCGCTCGGCGGCCAGCCGTACCGAGCCGGGCGAGGTGCAGGCGACGATCACCTCCGGGGCCCCGCCGTCCCCGTCCAGCGCCTCCGCCGGCCGCGGTACCACCGGCACCTCGCGGAAGGCGTACCGCTCCCCGGCCGCGCCCACCGCCGGCTCGCTCAGCCAGCGCAGCAGCAGGTCCAGGGCCTCCGGGAAGCCGTTCTCGTACGCCTCCAGGCCGCCGCCGAACACCTCCAGGTCCACCCAGGGCCCGCCCCGGCCCACCCCGAGGGTGAACCGGCCGCCCGAGGTGAGGTGGAGCAGGGCGGCCTGCTCCCCGAGCGCCACCGGATGGGCACTGGGCAGCACGCTCACGGCCGTGCCCACCCGGATCCGCCGGGTCCGGCCGAGCAGCAGCGCGGCCAGGGTCACGGCCGACGGGCAGACCCCGTACGGCACGAAATGATGTTCGGCGAGCCAGACGGAGTCCAGCCCCGCCTGCTCGGACACCTCGGCGGTCCGGACCGCCCGGTGCAGGGTCTCCCCCTGCCCCTGGCCCGGGAACTGGGCCGCCAGTACAAACGCTCCTACGCGCATCGCCTTCTGCCTCCTCGCGGCTGACGCTGCTTCCCCCCGATGGCAACAACGTCTGACACGTGCCAAAGGCACGGGCCCGGACGGAAGTTATTGAGATTGTCGGGGAATCACTCCTCATGTAGCCCGGATTGCCGCGATCCTCCTGGGCAACCATGGAGGATCGTCCCGGCGCGGCGCGTAGGCTGGAGGAAAACCCCGTCCGCCCGCCGTCTCGTGAGGTATACGTGTCACCGCGCCACAACCGCCCCAAGGGCGGCGAGAACCCGCCCGAGCGCCCGAGCGCGGGCGCGGACCGCTTCGGCCTGGAGCGCACGGAGGAGTGGCAGGGCGAGGAGTGGCGGGTCCGCCACGTCGCCGGGGCCAGCGCGGCCGGCAAGCGCTACCGCTGCCCGGGCTGCGACCAGGAGATCCCCTCCGGCGTCCCGCACGTGGTCGCCTGGCCCGACTACGGCGGCGTGGACGACCGCCGGCACTGGCACAAGGCCTGCTGGAACGCGAAGGACCGCCGCACCACGAAGGTGCAGCGGTCCAAGAACGCGCCCCGGTACTGAGCCCCGGGCCGGCCGGTCAGACGTCCCGGCTGCCGACCAGCTTGTACGAGGCGGCCACCGCGGCGGCGGTGACCAGGACCAGCAC
Source organism: Streptomyces sp. NPDC089919 (assembly GCF_040684615.1). NCBI lineage: Bacteria > Bacillati > Actinomycetota > Actinomycetes > Kitasatosporales > Streptomycetaceae > Streptomyces > Streptomyces sp. NPDC089919. The sequence continues at coordinate 64,808 of NZ_JBFBGK010000036.1, read as the reverse complement.
GAGCAACTGGGGCAGCCCGGCCGGGGTGACCTCGTCGGTCGGCAGCCCGAAGACCGCGGCCAGCCCGACCGGCGCGCTGTAGGAGACCAGCACCCGGGAGATCTCCACGGTGGAGTCCCAGGCCATGAAGATCGAGGGCACGATCGCCGGGATGGTCACCAGCCCGATCATCGTGGCCACGGCGCCGACGGAGTGCCGCAGCAGCGCGCCCACCGCGAGCGCCAGCACGCCCAGGAGCGTGACGTACACGCTGCCGCCGAGCAGCGAGCGCAGGGCGTGGCCGAAGGAGTGCGGGCCGGCGGTGGGGCCCGAGTGCAGCACCATCGTCACCAGTGTGACCAGGGTGACGGAGGCGAGCGTGACGGCGAACGCGAGCGCCGCGAAGACCAGGTACTTGGCGGTGAGCACGCGGTACCGCTCGGGGGCGGCGGTGAAGGTGGTCCGGATCAGGCCGGTGCCGTGCTCGGAGGCGACCATCAGCACGCCGAGGGTGAGCACCCCGAGCTGGCCCAGCATGATGCCGAAGAGGGCCGGCAGGGTGAAGGGCTCGCCCTCGAAGTTCTCCTGGGTGGTGTTGGCCGCCACGATCAGGCCCAGGCCGATGGTGACCGCGGCGGTGGCGGCCACGGCCAGGACCGTGGAGCGCACGGACTTGACCTTGGTCCACTCCGAGAGCACGGCGTGGCCCAGCGTCGGCCGGGTGATCGGGATGTCGGAGACGTAGGCGCGGGGGGTCGCGGTGCCGCTCATCGGGCGTCCTCCGTCTCGGCGGGCCGGCAGCCGGCGGCCGGGGCGGGCGCCGGGTCGGTGCGGGGGGCCGGGTCCTCGTCCCGGACCAGGTCCCCGGGCTGGGCGGGCATCAGGAAGGGCTCGCCGCCGGCTCCCGGGGGCGGCGGGGCGTACCAGCCGTCCGCCGCGATCCGCTCCGGCTCCTGGGCCTGCCAGGCGGCGGGGCCCTCGGGCTCCGGCTCGCGCAGCTCCGCCTTGGGGTCGTCGGTGGAGGTGAACTCCAGGGAGCTCTGGGTCATCCGCATGTAGGCCTCCTCGAGGGAGGCGGTGTGCGGGGAGAGCTCCCACAGGCGTACGCCGGCCTCGTGGGCCAGGTCGCTGATGTGGGGGAGCGGCAGGCCGGTCACCCGCAGGGCGCCGTCCGGTTCGTGCAGGACGGCCGCCCCGGCCGCGGTCAGCAGGGCGGCGAGGGCGGGGCCGGCGCCGGGCGCGGTGCCGGCCGGGCGGACCCGGGCGAAGCCGGCGGAGTTGGCCGCGATGAAGTCCGGCACGCTCATGTCGGCGAGCAGCCGGCCGCGGCCGATGACTATGAGGTGGTCGGCGGTCAGCGCCATCTCGCTCATCAGGTGCGAGGAGACGAAGACGGTCCGGCCCTCCGCGGCCAGCTTCCGCATGAGGTTGCGGACCCAGAGGATGCCCTCGGGGTCGAGGCCGTTGACCGGCTCGTCGAAGAGGAGCACCTGCGGGTCGCCGAGCAGGGCGGCGGCGATGCCCAGCCGCTGGCCCATGCCGAGCGAGAAGCCCTTGGTGCGCTGCTGCGCGACCTCCTGGAGGCCCACCACGCCGAGCACCTCGTCGACCCGGCGCTCGGGGATGCCGGAGAGCTGGGCGAGGGCGAGGAGGTGGTTGCGGGCCCTGCGGCCGCCGTGCAGCGCCTTGGCGTCGAGCAGGGCGCCGACGTGCCGCTGGGCGTTCGGGAGCTCGCGGTACGGGTGCCCGCTGATGGTCACGTGACCGGCGGTGGGGCGGTCCAGGCCGAGGATCATGCGCATGGTGGTGGACTTGCCGGAGCCGTTGGGCCCCAGGAAGCCGGTCACCGAGCCCGGCTTCACCTGGAAGGAGAGCTGGTCGACGGCGGTCTTGGCGCCGTAGCGCTTGGTCAGGCCGACTGCCTCGATCATGCTCTCTCGCCCTCGTACGCCGGGACGACATTCGCCTCCGCTGGAACTAAGAGCTTATCGGCGCCCCACCGGTTCCCGCCCGGGACCAAAGGCCCGGGCCGAAGGATCAGGGAGAAATCGGGGTCGGGTCCTAGGGGGCGCCGCCGGATCCCGCCCGGCCCGGTCCGGGGCGGGCGGGATCCGGAAGGCACTTCTAGCGCTTGGCGGGACGGGCCTTGGCGTCGGCGTCGCGGAGCTCGAACTGGGTGACCTCGAGGAAGGTGCGGAGCTCGGAGGGGCTCGCGGCGCGGCCGAGCAGGTCCCGGATCGCCTTGGCCAGACGGGGGCCGGCCGAGGTCTTGGCGAGCCGCTTCAGCGCGGCCCGGTCGTCCTGGGCCTGGGCGGTGTAGCGGCCCGCCGAGAGGAAGTAGGTGCGGTCGTCCGGGGAGCCCTTGAGCGCCTTGAGCGCCGCGGGCCGCAGGACCGGGCCGGCGTGGGCGGTGATGCCGGAGATGATCACCCGGTTGTCGACGTCGCGCAGCGTGTACTGGGTGACGTCGTGGAAGTCGCGCAGCTCCGCCAGGCCGGGGTCCTTCTTCAGGAGGGCGAGGATGCCCTCCTTGAGGCCGGGGCCGGCGCCCGCGAGGAGGCGCGAGATCCGGACCGTGTAGTCGTCGATGCGGATCTTGTGCTGGTCGACCTCGAGGAACCTGCGCATGGCCGCCGGGCCGTCGGCGATGGCCTTGCGGCCCGCCTCGCGCATGTAGGCGCTGGCCATCGGTTCGGCGATGATCGCCAGGATGGCCTTGCGGTCCAGCTCGGGCTGGTTCGCGGCCGCCGCGCCCGAGGGGGCCGGGCGGGCCGGCGCGGCTTCCTCGGCGAGGGCCGCCGAGGACGGCACCGCGACGGCCGACACGAGAGCGGCCGCAGCGGCCATGGCACCGAACTTGTACATCTTCACGATCGAGCACGTACCTATCGTCTTCGCATGATCACAAACGAAACGACGATACACACCGGTCCCGGGCGGGGCCGCGACCGCCCCCGTGGGGGTCAGGCGTCGCGGCGTTTGAGGACCGCGTAGCCGCCGAGGAGGGCGGCGAGGACCCAGAGGAGCATGATGCCGAGGCCGCCCCAGGGGCCGTAGGGGGCCTTGTCGCTGCCCATGGCCTGGGGGACCACCTGCATGATCTTGGAGCCGGCCTGGTCGGGGAAGTAGCGGGCCACCTCCTTGGCCTTGGGCACCGCCGAGAGGATCTGCGAGATCAGGAAGAAGAAGGGGACCAGGATCCCCAGGGAGAGCATGGAGCTGCGCAGCATGGCGGTGACGCCCATCGAGAAGAGGGCGATCAGGGACATGTAGAGCCCGGCCCCGATCACCGCCCGCAGCACGTTCGGCTCACCGATGGTGGTGCGGTGCGCGCCGAGGAAGGCCTGGCCGAGGAAGAAGGACAGGAAGCTGGTCGCCAGGCCGACCGCGAGCGCGAGCACCCCGGCCACCGCGATCTTGCTGAAGAGGAAGGTGGCGCGCTGCGGCACCGCCGCCAGCGAGGTGCGGATCATGCCCGAGCTGTACTCGGTGCCGACCACCATCACGCCGAAGACGACCATCGCGAGCTGGCCCAGCACCATGCCGGAGAAGCTGATCAGGGTCGGGTCGAAGGTGGCCCGCTCCAGCTCGGAGAGGTTGTCGTACTGCGACTTGGTCAGCGCGGCCAGCCCGGCGCTGAGGGCGACCGTGACCACCAGGGCGGTGACCAGGGTCCAGGTGGTGGACGCCACGGTGCGGATCTTGGTCCACTCGGAGGTCAGGACGGCGGGTACCGAGGCCACGGATCAGGCTCCCTTCTGCTGCTCGGAGGGCTTGGAGGACCAGCCGGCGCCCCAGCCCGCGGCCCCGGGGCCGCCCGGTCCCGCGGCCGGCTCCGGTCCGGGCGGCAGCGGCATCCCCGTGCCGTCCTCGGCGGGGGAGTGCGCGTGGTACTCCACCGAGCCCGCGGTCATCCGCATGAAGGCCTCCTCCAGGGAGGCCCGCTGCGGGCTGAGCTCGTGCAGCACGACCTGGTTCCGGGCCGCGAGCTCGCCCAGCTGCTCGGCGCTCACCCCGTCGATCTCCAGCGCGCCGGAACCCGCGGTCACCGCAGCAATTCCGTTACTCGCGAGTAGATCCTTCAGACGTTCCTGCTGGGGCGATCGGACACGTACATAACTACGTGAGTTCTGGTGAATGAAATCGGCCATCGAGGTGTCCGCGAGGAGACGTCCCTGACCGATCACGATCAAATGATCCGCCGTCAGTGCCATTTCGCTCATCAGATGACTGGATACGAAGATCGTCCTGCCTTCGGCCGCCAGACCCTTCATCAGATTGCGGATCCAGTGAATTCCCTCCGGGTCCAGACCATTGACCGGTTCGTCGAACATCAGGATCTCCGGATCACCCAGCAGCGCCGAGGCGATGCCCAGCCGCTGGCCCATGCCCAGCGAGAACCCCTTCGACTTCTTCCTGGCCACGGCCGTCAGGCCGACCGTGTCCAGGACCTCGGCCACCCGGCTCGCCGGGATCCGGTTGGACTGCGCCAGGCACAGCAGGTTGTTGTAGGCGCTGCGTCCGCCGTGCATCGCCTTCGCGTCCAGCAGCGCCCCGATGTACTTCAGCGGCTCGGCCAGCTCGCGGTAGTGCTTCCCGTCGATGCGCACCGTACCGCTGGTCGGGTTGTCCAGATCGAGCATCATCCGCATCGTCGTCGACTTGCCCGCGCCGTTGGGTCCCAGAAAGCCCGTCACCACCCCCGGTCTGACCTGGAAGCTGAGGTGGTCCACGGCGGTCTTGGTGCCGAAGCGCTTGGTGAGTCCCTCGAGCTCGATCATGCCGCCACGCTACAAAGGCCCAGGGCCCCCCGCCACCGGAGTGACGGAGGGCCCTGGGACCACGGGGGAGGTGCTGCGGAACCGCTCGCGGTACTAGCGGCTCTGCTGCGCCGGGACGCCGCGGGTCACCGGCTCGTCGTCGATCGGGGAGCCGGCCGCGGCCACCGCGGCACCGGTCAGCGTCGCCAGCATCTCGCGGACGTTGGTCAGCTGCGCGTTGATCGAGTCGCGGCGGTTGGTCAGCGCCGCCAGCTCGCGCTCCGACTCGCTGCGGATGCGGTCGGCCTTGGCGTTGGCGTCGGCCACGATGTCCTCGGCCTGGCGCTGCGCGGTCTCCACCGTCTGGCGGGCCCGGCGCTCGGCGTCCGTGCGCAGCTTCTCGGCCTCCAGGCGCAGCTGCTCGGCGCGGTGCTCGATCTCGGCGAGGCGCTTCTCGGCCTTGGCCTGACGCGAGGCCAGGTCGCGCTCGGACTGCTCGCGGCGCTTGGCCAGGTTGGTCTCGAAGTCCGCGGCGGCCTGGGCGGCCTTGGCGCGGGTCTCCTCGAACAGCGCGTCGGCCTCCTCGCGCTTGGAGGCGGCGTCCTTCTGCGCCTCGGTGCGCAGGGCGGTGGCGTCGCCCTTGGCCTTCTCGACGATGCGGACGCCCTCGTCCTCCGCCTTCGCCTTGCGGTCGGCGGCGAAGGACTCGGCGTCGTTGCGCACCTGCTGGGCGGCGGACTCGGCGAGCTCGCGGTGCTGCTCGGCAGCACGGCGGGCCTCCTCGCGCAGGTCCTTGGCCTCCTCCTCGGCGAGCCGCAGGATCTTCTCGACCCGGGCGCCGAGACCGGCGTACGACGGCTCGGCGTCGTTGACCTGGGCCTGGGCGTTCTGCGTCTCGAGGTGGAGCTCCTCGATGCGCTTTTCCAGAGAGTTGATGCGACCAAGGGCACTGTCACGGTCGGCGACGAGCTTGGTAATGCGGTCGTCCACCTGACCGCGGTCGTAACCACGCCGCACGAGCTCGAAGCCGAAGGGGGAGGAAGTGTCGCTCATGGGGTTCCTGTCGAATGAGACCGGTGAGGTGTTAAGGGGATCCTAGGCGCCCGAGCGGCGTGTCATCGAGTCAATCCGCGTTTGATCTGGACAATGACACCCCTTTTGAGTGGCAAGGCACCAGAACGCTTGTCACCCGTTCGCCTGAACCTCCATCAGGAGCACATATCCAGGCCCACTGGCTAGCCCTCTGACGATTTACCACCCGATCGAGTGGATCCCGCCGTTGCTGCGGTCTTGACCCCGCCCCCTGCCGGACCGCCGGACGCCGGCTTGCCGCCGCCGGGCGCCTCGAATGATTCCAACGCCTCAAGCACGTCCTGGACACGGGAGATCTCGGCCTGAATGTCCTCCCGGCGGCGCACCAGCACCGCCAGCTCGCGACGGCCCTCCTCGACCAGCCGCTCCGCCTCGGCCTCGGCCTCGGTCCGCATCCGGTCGGCCTCGCGCACCGCCTCGGCCTTCTTCTGCTCGGCCTCCTTCAGCAGCTGCTCGGCCTTCTTCACCGCCGCGATGCGGACCTTGCTCGCCTCGCTGCTCGCCTCGGAGACCAGGTTCCGGGCCTTCGTCTCGGCCTGCTCGCTCTGCTCGGTGGCTGCCTTGACCAGCTTGTCCACCCGCTCGCCGGCGGAGCGCATCTGCTCCGTCGACTCCCGGCGGGCCCGCTCGTGCAGCTCCTCGACCTCGGACTCGACCCGGCTGCGCAGCTCGTCCGCCCGCTCCCTTATGGCCGTGGCGTCCCGGCGCGCGCCGACCAGCAGCTCGTCCGCGTCCGTCCGGGCCTTCTCGACCAGGGAGTTGCCCTCGACGGTCGCCTCGGAGGTGATCCGGTCCGCCTCCTGGCGGGCCGCGTCCACCATCGAGTCGGCCTGCTCCTCGGCGGCCGTGGTGGTGGCCAGCGCCTGCTTCGAGGCCTCCGCCGTCAGCTTGTCGGCCTCCGCGGCGGTCTCCGAGATGAGCCGGTCCACCTGCTCGGCGGCCTCGCTGCGGCGCTTGTTGGCCGCCTCGCGGGCCTCGTCCAGCACCCGCTCGGACTCCTCGCGGGCCTCGGTGCGCAGCCGCTCCGCCTCGGTGGCGGCCTCGGCCTTGACCCGCTCGGACTCCTCGCGGGTGCGGGTGGCGTGCTCCTGCGCGGAGGACAGCGCGTCGGCCGCCTCGGTGCGTAGCCGCTCGGCGTCCTTCGCCGCCTCGCCGACCGTGCGCTCGTTGGCCGTACGGGTCTCGGTGGTCAGCTTCTCCGCCTCCGAGGCGGCCTCGGTGACCAGGCGGTCGGCCTGCTCGGCGGCCTCGGTGCGGAGCCGGTTGGCCTCCGCGCGCGCCTCGTCCAGGGTGTGCGCCGACTCCCGCTCGGCGGACGCCAGCGTCTCGTTGGCCGCGATGGTGACCCGCTCGGCCTCCGCGGTGGCCTCACCGATGATCCGGCCGCCCTCGGTGCGCGCCTCGTCGAGGGCCGCGGCCGCCTCGGTGCGCAGCCGCTCCGCCTCCTCGGCGGCCTCGCCGACGGTACGGTCGTTGGCCGCGCGGGTCTCGACGGTCATCCGCTCGGTCTCGGCGGTGGCCTCGCCGATCAGCCGCGCGCCCTCGGCCCGGGCGTCCTCCAGGGTCCGGGTGGCGTCCCGCTCCGCGTCCTCGAGGGTGCGCAGGGCGGCGGTGGTGAGCCGTTCGGCCTCCGCGGCGGCCTCGCCGACGGTGGTCTCGTTGGCCGCCAGGGTCTCCTCGGTGAGCCGGTCGGCCTCCGAAGCGGCCTCGGTGACCAGCCGGTCGGCCTGCTCGGCGGCCTCGGTGCGCAGCCGGTTGGCCTCGGCGCGCGCCTCGTCGAGGGTGCCGGCGGCCTCCTCGCGCAGCGCCTCGGCGGCCAGCTCGGCCTCGGTGGCCGTCTCGGCGGCCTTCTCGGCGGCCTCCGAACGGATCCGGTTGGCGTCCTCCCGGGCGTCGGCCTTGGTGCGGGCCGCGTCGCGCTCGGCCGCGGCCAGCGCGTCGGTCGCCTCGGTGCGGACCCGCTGCGCGTACTCGGCGGTGTCGCCGCGCAGCTGCTCGGCCTCGGCGATCGCGTCCCCGACGGTCCGCTCGGCCAGCGCCTTGGCGGCGTCGGTCTCGGTGCGGGCCTCGGTCCGGATGCGCTGGGCGTCCTCGGTGGCCCGCTCGCGCTCGGCGTGCGCGTCGGAGCGGACCCGGTCCGCCTCCTCCTGTGCCTCGGCGCGGGTGCGCTCGGCCGCGTGCTCGGCGGCGCTGCGCAGCCCGGCGACCTCCTCCTCGGCGGCCTCGTGCAGGCCCGCCACCGACTCGCGCACCTCGCGCGCGGTCTGCTCGGCGGTCCCGACCAGCTCGGCGGCCCGCCGGTCCGCCTCCTCAACCAGGCGGGCGGCCTCGGCCTGCGCCTCCTCCACCCGCTTGCGGGCGGCGGCCAGCAGCTCCTCGCTCTGCTCGCGGGCCTGGGCGCGCTCGCGGCCGGCCTCCTCGCGGGCCGAGCCCAGCAGCTCCTCGGCCTCGCGGCGACGCCGGCCGGCCTCCTCCTGGGCCGCGGCCAGCGCCTCGTCGGCCTCGGCGGCGATCCGCTCGGCGGCGGCCCGGGCCTCGGCGCGCAGCCGGTCGGCGGTCTCCTGGGCCTCGGTGCGCAGCCGTTCGGCCTCGGCCTCGGCCTCGCCGGTCAGCCGGGCGGCGGCCGTCTCGGCCTCGGTGCGGAGCCGGGCCGCGTCCTCGGCGGCCTCGGTGCGCTGCTGGCCGGTCTCGGCCTCGGTCTGCGCCTGGAGGGCGCGGCTGCGCTCGGCGGCCTCGGCGCGCAGCCGCTCGGCCTCCTCGCCCGCCTCGCGGCGGATGGCCTCGGCGGCGCCCCGGGCGTCGCGCAGGGTCTCCTCGGCGGTGCCGAGCCGGCCCTCCGCCTCGGTCTGCAGCCGGGTCAGCTCGGCGTCGGCCTCGGTGCGCTTGGCGGCCAGGGCCCGCTCGGTCTCCTCGCGGCGCTCCCGGGCGGCGGCGTCGGCCTCGGCACGGACCGCCTCGGCCTGCTCGGCGGCCTCGGCGTGCAGCCGCTCGGCCTCGGCGCGGGTGCGCTCCAGGGTCTCCTCGGCCTGCTTGCGCAGGGTGGTGGCCCGCTCGATGGCCTCGGCGCGGACGCGCTCGCTCTCGGCGCTCGCCCCGCCGCGCAGTTCGTCGGCGTCGGCCTTGGCCTTGCCCAGCAGCTCCTCGGCGGTCCGGGCCGCCTCCTCGATCTGCTGCACGGCCTCGCGGCGGGCCTCGCCGCGGATCCGCTCGCCCTCGGCGACCGCCTCGGCGCGCAGCTGCTCGGCCTCGCCGCGCAGCCGGCGGGCCTCCTCCTGGAGCTCGACCGTCTTGGCCCGGTACTCCTCGGTGTCGTCCTTGGCGGCGCCCTTGAGCTGCTCGGCGGTGTCCGCGGCCTGGGCGCGCAGCCGGTCCGCCTCGGACTCGGCCTCGCGGCGGATCCGCTCGGCCTCCTCGCTCGCCGCGCGGGTGGTGGCCCGGGCGTCCTCGGAGGCCTTGTTCAGTACGTCCTCGGCGGTGCGGGCGGCCTTCGCCAGCTGCGCCGCGGTGTCCTCGGCGGCGGCGGTGCGGCCCTGCTCGGCGGCCTCCGCGGTCAGCCGCTCGGCCTGCGCCCGGGCGTCGGCCAGCGCCTGCTCGGCCTCGGCCTTCAGCGCCTCGGCCTCCTTGGTGGCCTCGCCGACCAGCCGGGCCACCTGCTCCTTGGCGGTGCGGGTGCGCTGTTCGTTGACGGACTCGGCCGAGGCCAGCGAGCGGCTGGCGTTCTCCTCGGCCTCGGTGCGCAGCTTGTCCGCCTCGGCCCGCGCCTCGCGCAGGGCCGTGTCGGCCTCCTGGACCCGGGACTCGGCCACCCGGCCGAGGTCCAGGGTCTGCTGCCGGGTCTGCTCGGCCTCGGCGCCGGCCGTGGTGCGCAGCCGCTCGGCGTGCTCGGTGGCCTCCTGGGCCTGCGCGGAGGCGGCGGTCAGCAGCCGCTCGGCCTCCTTGCGGGCGCGCAGCAGCGAGGACTCGGCCTCGGTGCGGGCGGCCTCCGCCTCGGCGGCGATCCGGCGCCGGGTCTCCTCGGCGACCCGGGCGGCCTCGGCGCGGGCGGCGTTCAGGGACTGCTCGGCCTCGGCGCGGGACTCCTCCATGAGCCGGCGGGCCTGGGACTCGGTCCGGGCGCGCAGCTGCTCGGCCCAGGCGACGTTCTCGTTGACGTGCGCCTCGACGGTCTGGCGGCGTTCGTTGAGCTCCTGGTCCAGACGCTGGCGGCGGTTGACGGCCTCGGCGTGCAGCTCGGCCTGGAGCCGGGCCTGGTGCTCGGCGTGCTCCTGGAGGATGCGCTGGGTCTGGGCCCGGGCCTCGCGCAGCTCGCGCTCGGCGTCGGTGCGCATCTGGTCGGCCTGGACCTGGGCGTTGCGCAGCAGCTGCTCGGCCTGGTAGCCGAGGTCGGCGGAGTCGTACGCGGGCCGGGAGGCCAGGCTGCGGCGCGCCTCGTGGAGCTTCGCGCGCAGCACCTCGACCTGGTAGCCCAGGTCGTCGGCATGCTGGACGGCCTTCTCGCGTTCCTTCTTCAGCCGCTCCATCTCGGCCTCGAAGCGCGAGAGATGGTCGGCCTCAGCCTGAATACTCTCCTGGCGTTCGTAGCCCCGCACAGCGCGGTCCCATCCGTCCCCTGGTCGCAAGCTCTCCGAAAGAGCACCGTCCGCCCGCTGAACGGCGCCCCCGGGGAATGGTGTCAGACTTCGCCGCCGCGCATCGGAGGCCCCGCCCCCTCGGCAAACACAGCAAACACACCAAACCCCGGCCGAGCCACCGCCACTCTACCGGCCGGGGAATCCGGCGGTCAGTGCTCCGCGTTGGGAGAGGGGTCGGAGGTGACCAGTTCGGTGAGGACGCCGTGGCAGTCCTTGGGGTGCAAGAAGGTGATCCGGGAGCCCATGGAGCCGATCCGGGGCTCGTCGTAGAGGACCCGGACGCCCTTGCCGCGGATGGCCTCGGCGTCCCCGTCGACGTCCGCGGTGCCGAAGGCGATGTGGTGGACGCCCTCGCCGTTCTTGGCCAGCCACTTCCCGACCGCCGAGTCCTCGCGGGTGGGCTCGAGGAGCTGGAGGTAGGAGGCCCCGCCGTCGGAGGTCTCGTTGATCTTGAGCATGGCCTCGCGCACTCCCTGCTCCTCGTTGACCTCGGTGTGGAACACCTCGAAGCCGTACGTGGCACGGTAGAACTCGACAGTCTTGTCGAGGTCGAAGCAGGCGATCCCGATGTGGTCGATTCTCGTCAGCATGCCTCCAGTGGAGCGGTCGACAGGGTGGTTACGCAACGTGCGCGCGATCACACCGGATGCCGGGTGACGGCACCGAGTGCCATCAGTACATTCATGTAAACCCTCGTTCACTCCTCATCCAAGGGGCCGTGCCTCATGTCCGGAACGAACAGCACTACTTCGGTGATCGTCGCTGGGGCCCGCACGCCCATGGGGCGGCTGCTGGGCTCGCTGAAGTCCTTCTCGGGTGCCGACCTCGGCGGCTTCGCGATCAAGTCCGCCCTGGAGCGGGCCGGCATCTCCGGTGACCAGGTCCAGTACGTGATCATGGGCCAGGTGCTCCAGGCCGGCGCCGGCCAGATCCCGGCCCGCCAGGCCGCCGTCAAGGCCGGCATCCCGATGAACGTCCCCGCGCTCACCATCAACAAGGTGTGCCTCTCGGGCCTGGACGCCATCGCGCTGGCCGACCAGCTGATCCGCGCCGGCGAGTTCGACATCGTCGTGGCCGGCGGCCAGGAGTCCATGACGAACGCCCCGCACCTGCTGCCGAAGTCCCGCGAGGGCTTCAAGTACGGCGCGATCGAGATGCTGGACGCGATGGCGTACGACGGCCTGACCGACGCCTTCGAGAACATCGCGATGGGTGAGTCCACCGAGAAGCACAACACCCGCCTGGGCATCGAGCGCGCCCCGCAGGACGAGTTCGCCGCGGTCTCGCACCAGCGCGCCGCCGCCGCGCAGAAGAACGGGATCTTCGAGGCCGAGATCACCCCGATCGAGATCCCGCAGCGCAAGGGCGAGCCGGTGGTCTTCGCCGTGGACGAGGGCGTCCGCCCCGACACCACCGCGGAGTCCCTGGGCAAGCTGCGCCCGGCCTTCGCCAAGGACGGCACCATCACCGCCGGCACCTCCTCGCAGATCTCCGACGGCGCGGCCGCGGTGGTCGTGATGAGCAAGGCCAAGGCGGAGGAGCTGGGCCTGGAGTGGCTGGCCGAGATCGGCGCCCACGGCAACGTCGCCGGCCCGGACAACTCCCTCCAGTCCCAGCCGTCGAACGCGATCAAGCACGCCCTCGCCAAGGAGGGCAAGGAGGTCGCCGACCTCGACCTGATCGAGATCAACGAGGCCTTCGCCGCGGTCGCCGTCCAGTCAATGAAGGACCTGGCCGTGACCCCGGAAAAGGTGAACGTCAACGGCGGTGCGATCGCCCTGGGCCACCCCATCGGCATGTCCGGCGCCCGCGTGGTGCTGCACCTGGCGCTGGAGCTCAAGCGGCGCGGCGGCGGCCTCGGCGCCGCGGCCCTCTGCGGCGGCGGCGGCCAGGGCGACGCCCTGATCATCCGCGTGCCGCAGGCCTGATCTCCGTACGAGCACCCCACCCCGAGCGCAAAGGAGCGCAGCACGTATGACGGTGGACGTCCCCCAGCTGGTGGCGCAGGCCCGGGAGGGCCGGCCGCGGGCGGTGGCCCGGCTGATCTCCCTGGTCGAGGGGGCGTCCCCGCAGCTGCGCGAGGTGATGGCCGCGCTGGCGCCGCTGACCGGGAACGCGTACGTGGTGGGCCTGACCGGCTCTCCGGGCGTGGGCAAGTCCACCTCGACCTCGGCGCTGGTGACCGCGTACCGCAAGGCCGGCAAGCGGGTCGGGGTGCTCGCCGTGGACCCGTCCTCGCCCTTCTCGGGCGGGGCGCTGCTCGGGGACCGGGTGCGGATGTCCGACCACGCCTCGGACCCGGGCGTCTACATCCGGTCCATGGCCACCCGGGGGCACCTGGGCGGCCTGGCCTGGGCCGCGCCGCAGGCTATCCGCGTCCTGGACGCGGCCGGCTGCGACGTGGTGCTGGTCGAGACGGTGGGCGTGGGGCAGTCGGAGGTGGAGATCGCCTCCCAGGCCGACACCTCGGTGGTGCTGCTGGCCCCCGGCATGGGGGACGGCATCCAGGCCGCCAAGGCCGGCATCCTCGAGATCGGCGACGTGTACGTGGTGAACAAGGCGGACCGGGACGGCGCGGACGCCACCGCCCGGGAGCTCAACCACATGCTGGGCCTGGGGGAGTCCCGGGGGCCCGGTGACTGGCGCCCGCCGATCGTCAAGACCGTGGCCGCCCGCGCGGAGGGGATCGACGAGCTGGTCGAGGCCCTGGAGAAGCACCGGGCCTGGTCGGAGGAGCACGGTCAGCTCACCGCCCGCCGGGTCGCCCGGGCCGCGCGGGAGGTGGAGACCATCGCGGTCACCGCGCTCCGCTCGCGGATCGGGGACCTGCACGGCGACCGGCGCCTGGACGCGCTGGCCGAGCGGGTGGTGGCCGGCTCCCTGGACCCGTACGCGGCCTCCGACGAGCTGCTGGCGAGCCTGACGGCCGAGGGCTGAGCCGACACGCGGAAAGGGCCGCTCCCCGAGGGGGGGAGCGGCCCTTTCCCATGCGTGGTCTACCCGCGTCGACCGACGGCGCGGGGCCGCGGTCAGGCCTTGCCGCGGACGTCCCGCAGGTGGGCGGCGACCGGTCCCAGCGACTCCCGGAGGCCGGCCAGGCCCTCCTCGGAGAGCATGTCGATGAAGTGCTCGCGCACCGAGGCGACGTGGTGCGGGGCGACCTTGCGCATGGTCTCCATGCCCTGGTCGGTGAGGACGGCGTACAGGCCCCGGCGGTCGGACTCGCAGTTGGCCCGGACGACCAGGCCGGCCGCCTCCATGCGGGTGATCTGGTGGGAGAGGCGGCTCTTGGACTGGAGGGTCGCGGTGGCGAGGTCGCTCATCCGCATCCGGTGGTCCTCCGACTCCGAGAGGTTGACCAGGATCTCGTAGTCGTTGTTGGTCAGTCCGAACGGCTGGAGATCCTTCTCCAAACGGTGCGTCAGAAGCCTGTTGACGTCCAGATAGGTACGCCAGGCGCACTGCTCGGCATCGCTCAGCCAGCGGGTGGCGGTCTCAGTCTCCATATAAGGACTCTACCTAAAAAGTTGAATTATGTACAAAAGATTCGGACCGGCGGGCGTCCCCCACGCCCGCCGTGACTGTTCGAATCCTATCGGTCACAGACCGAAGCGGCGCTGCAGGTCCCCCAGCTGACCCGGCATCCGCGGAATTCCCATCTGCCCGGCCCCGTGGCCGCCCATCGCCCCGAACGGCCCCTGCTGGTGCGGCGGGACGCCCGGCTCGGCGCCGACGGTGCCCACCGGCTGCTCCGCCATCAGCAGCTCGGTGGACTGCAGCAGGACCGTGCCGGCCCCGACGAACTCGAACTGGTGCTCCTCGCCGGAGGCCCCGCCGATGCCCGCCAGCTGCCGCAGGCCGCCCATCACGCCCGTCATGTAGCCGTGGTCGTAGTGGTGGCAGGGGGAGGGGCAGTCCGCCCAGCCCACCAGCGCCTGCGGGTCGACCTTCAGCGGCGGCTCCATGAAGACCACCGGGCCGTTCGAGGCGGCCACGAACTTGCCCGTGCCGATCAGGGTCAGGAAGCCCGGCACGATCGACTGCTTGAGCGCCAGCGAGGGCTGGTACGCGAGCAGGTTGCCCGACCGGATGGTCAGGTTGCCGTTCTCCAGGTCGTAGGAGTTCACGTCGAAGGCCCGGTCGGCCAGCAGCATCTTCCCCGAGCCCTCGGCCACGACCCAGTCGGTGGCGTGCAGGGGGGAGTGGAAGCTGGTGCGCAGCAGCCGGTCGAAGCGGCCGTTGCCGATGCCGCTGAACTCGATCTGCCCGTAGTAGGCGATCATCTTGCCCTTCTGCAGGAACCACTGGCTCCCCTTGAGCTCCACGCAGAAGGTGTAGGAGTTGACGTTGTCGTCGGACGGCAGCGTGTACGGGTCGAGGACCACGGGTCCGGTCATTAGAGCTTCTCCTCCGAGGCCTGCACGTACACCACACCGTGGCCCGAGAGCTCCAGCTGGAAGGCCTCGCCCGAGCCGCGCCCCACCATGTCGCGCCAGCCCAGCGCGGTGGAGAGCTTGTTCCGTACGTCGCCCCGGTGGGCGACGTACGCCTGCGGGTCGACGTGGACCGCCCGCTGCGGGGTGATCGGGAGCTCGATCACGCCGCCGTGCGCCATCACCGCCACCGAGCCGTGACCGGCCAGCGTGGTGGTGAAGAGGCCCTGTCCGGTGACCTGGCCCCGGACCATGCCCATGACGCCGCCCTGCTGGCCCATGAACATGGTGCCCTGCTGGAGGGTGCCGTCGAAGGCCAGCAGCCGGTCGGCCTCGACGTAGAGGGTGTCGCCGGTGAGCTGGACGACGTGGACGTGGTGGCCGCCGTGGCCGAACATCACCGTGCCCTGGCCCTCGACCGTCATCAGCGGGGTCTGCTCGTTCGCCACCCGGCGGCCGATCATGCCCATGACGCCGCCCTGGCCGCCGGTGAGGTTCGGGGTGAAGGAGACCTCGCCCCGGTAGGCGAGCATCGCCCCGCGCTGGCTGAAGAGCCGCTGCCCGGGGATCACCTGCGCCTCGATCATCTTGGAGTTGAGCTGCGTGAACGGCATCAGACGTCACCCCCGACCGTGTTGCGCTCGCTGGGCTGGACGTACACGAGCCCCTCGCCCTCGAAGCGGATCTGGAAGGCCTCGCCGCCGCCCTCGCCCATGAAGGTGCGGAAGGTCACCCCGGACTGGAAGTGCTGCTGGAGGTTGCCGGTGTGCGCGATGTACGCACCCGGGTCGACGGAGAGCGGGTACTGCGCGGTCACCCGCAGGACCACGGCCGGGCCGTCGGACATGATCGCCGCCTGGCCGGTGCCCTCGACGGTGGTGGTGAACAGGCCGTTGCCCGTCGCCCCGCCGCGCAGGCCGGTGAAGGTCGTGCCGGTCCGCAGCCCGCCGTCGGTGCACAGCAGGTTGCTGGACTCGACGTAGAGCTTCTCGCCGTGCAGGTTGACCAGGTTGATCTCGCTCGCGCGGTCGGCGAAGTAGCAGGTGCCGTGGCCCTGCACTTCCATCACGGTCATCTGTTCGCCGGTCAGCCGGCGGGTCACCATCCCGCGGAGCCCCTCACCGCCGCCGGACATCTTTTTGAACGCCATCTGGCCGTCGTAGGCGACCATCGAGCCGTTCTTCGCTTTGACGGTATCGCCGGAGAGGTCGACGGCGAGCACCTTGCTGCCTTGGAGTCGGAACTGAGCCACGGGATGAAGGTAACGGCAGCGGCGGGCCGCGAACAGAGCCCACCGGCCGATGGCGGCCAGGACGGGACGGGTCTGGGACGCATCCGTCACACGCCCGCGACACGGCGGCGCGGCGCACCGGGGTCCGGCGGCCACCCCGGGTCAAGATCGGGTAAACGGCCTTGGGAGAATGGGGCCGGACATTTCGCACCCCGTCCGTGCCCCAGCCCCCGGCCCGAAGGTTCTTCCGTGGACATCAAGACCGCCTCCGCCCTGCACCGGCTGCGCCTCGTCTCCATCCCCGAGGCGCTGTCGTTCCCGGCCCTGCTGATCTTCGGCTCGCTGCTGAGCCGGATCTCCGACATCAACCTCGTGATGCCGCTGGGTGCGCTGCACGGCGTGCTGTTCGTGCTGTACGCGGTCTTCCTGCTGGACGTGTGGCAGAAGGCGAAGTGGCCGCTGAAGAAGGTCGGCCTGTTCTTCCTGCTGGCCGTGATCCCCTTCGGCGGCCTGTACGGCGACAAGGTCCTCAAGCGCGACGAGGCGGACAGCGTGATCGCCGCCCGCGCCCGCAAGGAAGGTGCCGCCGCATGATCGTCGCGTTCTCCGTCACTCCGCTGGGCGTGGGCGAGGAGGTCGGCGAGTACGTGGCCGACGCCGTGCGGGTGGTGCGCGAGTCGGGCCTGCCGCACCGCACCGACGCCATGTTCACCTCCGTCGAGGGCGAGGACTGGGACCAGGTCATGGACGTGGTCAAGCGCGCGGTCGCGGCCGTGGAGGAGCGCGCGCCGCGGGTCTCCGTGGTCATGAAGATGGACATCCGCCCCGGTGTCACCGACGGCCTGACCTCGAAGGTCGCCACGGTGGAGCGCCACCTGGCGGGCTGAGCACGGCCCGGCCCCACCCCTCCCGGAAGCCCCTGTCCGTCGCCCGGACGGGGGCTTCCGCATGCCCCGGCTCCCTCGTACGGCGGTGTGGGCGGGCAGCTTCCCGAAGACCGCTCGCTCGGCCGATTCCCGTTCGACACGCCCGGACTTGTCCAGTTTTGTGGGGTTAACCAACCTCGGGTTCGAGCTCTGGAGGGACCGTGCTGCCCGAAGGCATTGACTACGAGACCCACAGCCGTCTCGCCGGTCCGCTGACACAGGCGGACCCCACCGCCTACCGGGTGCAGTACCGCTCGCTGCTGTCGCAGGAACCGCACCGAATACGAGCCGTCGCCCTGATGACCCTGGCACCGCTGCTCTCCGCGGCGCTGCTGCTCTACCTGGTGTGGCCCAGTCACTGGACCGTCCGGGAGGGCGGGGACCGCTGGCTGGTCCGGTTCGACACGGTGATGCTGGTGTCGATCGCGCTGATCATGTTCTTCATGCTGGTCAACGTGGTGTCGATCGCCCACGCCACCATGGTCGCCCGGGACCCCGTGCCGGTCGAGGCCGAGCCCGGCACCCGGGTCGCGTTCCTCACCACGTACGTGCCGGGCAAGGAGCCCCTGGAGATGGTCCGGGGCACCCTCGAAGGCGCCGTGAAGGTCCGCCACGACGGCCCGCTGGACGTCTGGCTCCTGGACGAGGGCGACTCGCCCGAGGCCCGGGCCCTCTGCGCCGAGCTGGGCGTACGGCACTTCACCCGCAAGGGCGTGCCCGAGTGGAACCGCCCCAAGGGCGTGCACCGCGCGAAGACCAAGCACGGCAACTACAACGCCTGGCTGGCCATGCACGGGGACGCCTACGACTACTTCGCCTCGGTCGACACCGACCACGTGCCGCTGCCCGAGTTCCTGGAGCGGATGCTCGGCTTCTTCCGCGACCCGGACATCGCCTTCGTCGTCGGCCCCCAGGTCTACGGCAACTACACCGAGCGGGTCACCAAGGCCGCCGAGTCCCAGCAGTACCTCTTCCACGCCCTGATCCAGCGGGCCGGCAACCGGTACGGCGCCCCGATGTTCGTGGGCACCAACAACGCGGTGCGGGTCAGCGCCCTCAAGAGCGTGGGCGGGCTGTACGACTCCATCACGGAGGACATGGCCACCGGCTTCGAGCTGCACCGCCGCAAGAACCCGGCGACCGGCCGGTTCTGGCGGTCCGTGTACACCCCCGACGTGCTCGCCGTGGGCGAGGGGCCGGCCTCCTGGACCGACTTCTTCACCCAGCAGCTGCGCTGGTCCCGGGGCACCTACGAGACGCTGATCAAGCAGTACTGGAAGACGCCGTTCAGGGTCCCGCCCGGCCGGTTCCTCAACTACTCGCTGATGCTCGTCTACTACCCGATGACCGCGGTGAACTGGCTGCTGGGCGTGCTCAGCTGCGTGCTCTTCCTGTGGCTGGGCGCCTCCGGCACCCAGGTCTCCTCGTCGGTGTGGCTGATGCTCTACAGCGACGCGGCGGCCCTGCAGATCGGCCTCTACCTCTGGAACCGGCGGCACAACGTCTCGCCGCACGAGCCGGAGGGCTCCGGCGGCCTGGCCGGCATGGCGATGTCCGCCATCTGCGCCCCCGTCTACCTGAGGTCCCTGGGCTCCGCGGTGCTGCGGACCAAGGGCCGGTTCGTGGTCACCCCCAAGGGCGGCACCGCCAGCCCCGACCGCATCACCACCTTCCGGATCCACCTCTTCTGGGCGGCGGTGCTCGTCGCCTCGCTGATCGCCTCGGTCCGGTACGACCACACGCACGTGGCCATGCGCATCTGGGCGGTGCTCGCGCTGCTCATCGCGCTCGCCCCGGTGGCCGTCTGGAGCGCCGGCCTGATCGCCGACCGGCGGGCCGGCCGGACCGCCCCCGCTCCCGCCCCCGCCCCGGGCCACGGGCCGGGCGAGGAGCCCGAGCCCGCCTTCGCCACGACCACAGGAGGGAACTGAGCCATGGCCTACCGGCCTTCGAAGAAGTTCAAGAAGACCGTCCTCGGCACCGGCGCGGTGGTCCTCCTGGTCGGGCTCAACGCCCCGGCCGCGATGTCCTTCGCCGAGGACAAGTACCACGCGTACAAGATCGCGCAGCCGGAGTACAAGGCCCAGTACGGCGCCTGGAGCCTGATCGGGATCCCGGACGAGTACAAGATCAACGCCATGCACGCGGCGCTGCTGCACACCGGCAAGGTCCTGATGATCGCCGGCTCCGGCAACAACCAGAAGAACTTCGACAAGGGGACCTTCGACACCATCCTGTGGGACCCCGCCACCGACACCTTCAAGAAGATCCCCACCCCCGAGGACTTCTTCTGCTCCGGCCACACCCAGCTCCCCGACGGCCGGCTCCTGGTGGCCGGCGGCACCGCCCGCTACGAGGTCTTGGACGGCAAGGTCACCCGGGCCGGCGGCGGGATGCGGGTGAAGAACGAGAGCCCCGACAAGGCCGTCAAGCTGAAGAAGGGCACCCGCTTCCGCTCGCCCTCGGGCGTGGAGTACGTCTCCCGCTTCGACGTCACCGTCCCCAAGGCCAAGCGCGAGTTCGAGATCTCGTACGCGCGCAGCGGCCGGATGCTGCCGTGGAAGACGAAGGTGACCGCGGCCGAGTCCCGGGTCTTCGTCGAGGCGGTCCAGGCCGGCGCCCAGGGCCTGACCACCGAGGCCGCCCAGTACGAGGTCATCGGCCTCAAGGGCAAGGACGCCGACAACGTCTACGGCCTGGCGGAGCGGCTCAGCGTCGCCAAGCAGGACTTCCAGGGCATCAAGGCGGCGTACGAGTTCGACCCCAAGGCCGAGAAGTACATCCCGGTCAACCCCATGAAGGACGCCCGCTGGTACCCGACCCTGGTCACCCTCGCGGACGGCCGGGCGCTGGCGGTCTCCGGGCTCAACGACGTCGGGGACGTGGTCCCCGGCGACAACGAGATCTACGACCCGCGCACCAAGAAGTGGAGCAAGGGCCCCTTCCGGTACTTCCCCACCTACCCGGCGCTCTTCCTCACCAAGGGCGGCAAGCTCCTCTACACCGGCTCCAACGCCGGCTACGGGCCGGCCACCAAGGGCCGGGTGCCCGGCCTGTGGGACGTGGCCACCAACAAGTTCGAGCCCGTCAAGGGCCTGACCGACCCCGACCAGCTGGAGACCTCCTCCTCCCTGCTGCTGCCGCCCGCGCAGGACCAGAAGGTGATGGTGCTGGGCGGCGGCGGGGTCGGCGAGTCCGCCAAGGCCACCGGCCGCACCGCGATCGTGGACCTCAAGGCGGGCACCCCGGCCTTCCGCGACGGGCCCCGGCTGCCCCAGGGCACCCGCTACCTGAGCAGCGTGATCCTGCCCGACGACTCGGTCTTCACCAGCGGCGGCGCCGCCGACTACCGGGGCCGCGGGGCCAGCGACATCCACAAGGCGCAGTTCTACTGGCCCAAGGGTGACAAGTTCACCGTCGCGGCCGACCCGACCGTGGGCCGCAACTACCACTCGGAGTCCCTGCTGCTGCCCGACGGGCGGGTGGCGACCTTCGGCTCCGACCCGCTCTTCGCCGACAAGGACAACACCAAGCTCGGCAAGTTCGAGCACCGGCTGGAGGTCTACTCGCCGCCGTACCTGCACCGCGACCCGGCGCTGCGGCCCGCGCTGGGCACCGGGCCCCAGGAGTTCGACCAGAAGGGCCGGGCCACCTTCAAGACCGCGGCCCCCGACCGGATCGTCCGGGCCCGGCTGATGCGGCCGAGCGCGGTCACCCACACCACGGACGTGGAGCAGCGCTCGATCGAGCTGGGCCTGACCAAGTCCCGTGACGCGGTGACCGTCACCGTCCCGCAGGACCCGTCCCTGGTCCCGCCCGGCTGGTACATGCTCTTCGTCACCGCCGCCGACGGGACGCCCTCCACGGCGAAGTGGGTGCAGGTCAAGACCCCGAAGCCGGCGAAGGAGGCCGCCGAGGAGGACTGACCGGCCGGCCCGGCCCGCCGGCGGAGGTCAGCCCTTCGCCCGGCGGGCCAGGCCCAGGGCGTACTCCGGCCACCAGCGGCCGGCCTGCGGGCCGCCCCGGCAGGTGCCGTCGGACTCGCCCGGCCGCTTGATCCACAGGTACGCGTCGAGCAGCGCGTCGCCCGTCCGGTCGGTGGGCGGCGCGCCCAGCGCGCGGCCGGGCGGATTGCACCAGGCCTGGTCCCGGTTGCCCGGGAGCGGGCCGTCGCCGTTGCGGCTGGTGTCGATGACGAAGTGCTTGCCGCCCAGGGCCGTGGCGAGCCGGTTGCCGTAGGCCCGGCCGGCCGCGTCCGGCTGGAAGTTGGACACGTTCAGCGAGAAGCCGTCGGCGTTCCCGATGCCGGCCCGCTGGAGCGGTTCGACCAGCTTCTCCGCGTCCGGGATCCAGGCCGGGTTGCCGGCGTCCAGGTAGACGCGGGTGTGCGGCTGGGCCTTGAGGCGGCTGACCGCCTCGGACAGCAGCTGGTAGCGCTCCTCGTGGTGCTCGCCCTGGGTGCAGCCGTCCACGATGTGCGGGACCGCGTCCGGCTCCAGCACCACGATCGCCTTCGCGTCGCCGACGGCCTGCGCGAAGGCCCCGATCCAGCGCCGGTAGGCGTCGGCGTCCCAGGCCCCGCCCGCGGAGTGCTGCCCGCAGTCGCGGTACGGGATGTTGTACGCCACCAGCACCAGGGTCCGGCCCTCGGCGGCGGCGCCGGCCCGGGCCCGCCGGATCTCCGGCCCCGGATCGTCGCCCGGACCCCACAGTGCCATCGGACGCTCCGAGATGCGCCGCAGCACCTGCGCGTCGCCGGACCTGCCCTGGGCCTCCCACTGCGCGACCTGCCGGGCCGCGTCGCTCTGCGGGTCCACCCAGAACGGCGAGCCGCCGCCCGCCGCCCCGGACACCTCGGGCGCGGCCGTACCCGGCCCCTCGGGCCCACCCGACGACCCCGTGCAGCCGGCGGCGAGCGACAACAGCAGCGCCAGTGCGCACACCAGGCGTGGTCTGTGACCGGACATCCAGACCCCTCGGGCCGCTGGAAGACAGACGGACCGCCCCATCCTGACATAACGGACATCACCGGGGGCCGTGCGACATGGTCACCCTCCGGACTGTTCCCCGTTCGCCAGGGCGATGCCCAAAGGGGTCCGTTCGTACAGCACGCGCCGGCTGTGCCGGCGCGAGAGCAGGAGGCCGGCCCCGCGCAGGGCCGACAGGTGGGCGGAGACGGTGGAGGGTGCCAACCCCAGCCGGCGGGCGAGCGTGTGGGTGTCGGCCGGTTCCTCCAGGGAGCAGAGGACCTCGGCCCGGCCCCGGCCGAACAGGCGGGCCAGTGCTTCGGGGGCGCCTGGTCCGGTCCCGTTCCACAGGGCGCCGATGCCGCGCGCCGGATAGACGACGGTGGGCTGCCAGGGCGGGTCGAAACCACTGACCACCTCCGGCCAGGTGAAGGCACTGGGCATCAGGACCAGCCCTTGGCCGTCGAGTTCGCGTTCGTGTTCGCCCGGGCGGGCCAGGGTGAGGGTGGAGCCCTCCCAGGTGAGGGCCGGGTGCAGGTCGTTGAAGAGGGCTTCGAGGCCGCCCGTCGCCAGCCGGCGGGAGTGGAAGACGAGGTCCGCCTCGAGCAGGGCGCGCAGGCGGGGCCAGTGCGGGGCGATCAGTGCCCGCCAGGCGGCCTCGGTGAGGTCGGCCAGCTCCCGGACGGCCGCGGTCGGGTCGGCGAGCATCGCCTGCCCGAGAGGGCTGTCGTACGCCCCCGGCGTACAAGTGAGGGACCTCGCCAGGTCCGCCCGCACGGCCGCCGGGTCGGCCGCCGCGGCCGCCCGGACCGCGGCGATCTCCTCCTCGAAGGAGGCGGCCGGGCCGATGGGGGGCGGGCTGAGGAAGTCGGGGTTGTGCCCGCGCTCCGGCATGAGCAGCCAGAGGGGGCGCAGGTCGAGGCCCGCGGTGCCGGTGGCCCGGCGGTCGAGGCCGCGGAGCCAGGGGAGGTGGTAGCCGTGGCGGGCCGGTCGGCGCAGGGTGCGGACGGCCTCGTGGGTCTCCCATCGGGGGGAGACGGCGAACCGGCACCGGAGCAGGTCCGCCGCCCCGAACCGAAGCAAAAACGTCACCCCCCATTCTCTGCCGCAGCCGGCCGTGGCCGGACCGGATGCGCCCCGGCCCGGCGGGAGATTCGGGGTACGGCGAATGTCTGGCCGGAGCCGCGGGCGGCGGGGAGGGTGGCGGCGGACGGTGCGGGACCGGCGACGAGAGGGGCGGGCATGGACGGCGGACGACGGGGCGGTGCGGAGCGCGGGTACCGGGAGGTGTTCGGGGTGGGGGAGTTCCGGGCGGTGTTCGGGGCGCACTCGATGTCCGTGCTCGGGCTGGTGGTGGCCGAGCTCGCGCTCACCGTCCTCGTGTACCGGCTCACCGGCTCGCCGCTGCTGAGCGCGCTCACCTTCGCCCTCGGCTTCCTGCCGTACGTGCTCGG
The DNA here is from genome assembly GCF_040684615.1 of Streptomyces sp. NPDC089919. Classification (NCBI taxonomy): domain Bacteria; kingdom Bacillati; phylum Actinomycetota; class Actinomycetes; order Kitasatosporales; family Streptomycetaceae; genus Streptomyces; species Streptomyces sp. NPDC089919. The sequence goes on along the minus strand of NZ_JBFBGK010000036.1, from coordinate 41,335 downwards.
CGGGACCGTGCTGGCCGGCATCGCCGACCGGTACCCGGCCCGGCGGGTGCTGGTCGTCTGCGACCTCGTCTGCGCCGGCTGCGCCGCGGCCATGGTGGCGCCCGGCACTCCCGTCGCCGCGCTGCTGGCGCTGCGCTGCGCCATGGCCTTCGTCGCCCCCCTCTTCCAGGGCACCCGCAACGCCTCGCTCGCCGACGTGCTCGGTTCCGGTCCGACGCTGGTCCTGGGCCGTTCGCTGCTGCGGATGGTGGCGCAGAGCGCGCAGCTAGCCGGCTTCGGCCTCGGCGGACTGCTGCTCACCGTGCTGGCCCCCCGCTCCGCGCTCGCGCTCACCGCCGCCGCCTTCCTGGGCTCCGCCGCCCTGTTGAGGTTCGGCACCCTCGAGCGGCCCGCCCGGGCCGTCGGCGACCGGCGCACCCCGCTGGCCGGGGCCCGGGCCGTCTTCGGGGACCGGCGGCTGCGCACGCTTACGCTGGCGATGTGGCTGCCGCCGGTGTTCGCGATCGCCCCGGAGGCCCTGATGGCCCCGTACGCCGGTGAGATCGGCTCGGGCACGGTCGCCCTCGGACTCCTGATGTGTGCGCTGCCGGTCGGCACGATCGCGGGCGAGCTGTGGGCCGGCACCGCTCTCGGGCCGGCCGCCCGCGAGCGCATCGTCCGGCCGCTGGCGGCCGTCAGCCTGCTGCCCCTGCTGCTCTACGCCGTCCGGCCGGGTGTGCCGGTGCTGCTGGCCGCGCTGCTGCTCGTCGGGCTGGCCCACGCGTACACCCTCGGGCTCGACCAGTGGTACGTGGCGGCCGTGCCGGAGGAGCTGCGCGGCCGGGCCATGACCCTCATGAGCACCGGGCTGATGACCCTCCAGGGGGCGGGCATGGCCCTCGCCGGGCTGGCCGCGGAGTTCGTCCCGGTGCCCGTGGTGGTGACCGCCGCCGGGGTGCTCGGGACGGGCTGCGTCCTGGTGCTGCTGGCCGGGCTGGCCCGCACCGCCGACGAGCGGGTACCGAGGGGCGAGACGGGGCTGACCAGCATATGACCTGCCGGTAAGGTCTGATACGTGCCGAAGCCGCTCAGCCTGCCTTTCGATCCCATCGCCCGTGCCGACGAACTGTGGCAGCGGCGCTGGGGACCGGTGCCGTCCATGGCGGCGATCACCTCGATCATGCGGGCGCACCAGATCCTGCTGGGGGAGGTCGACGCGGTGGTCAAGCCGTACGGGCTGACCTTCGCGCGGTACGAGGCGCTGGTGCTGCTGACCTTCTCCAAGGCGGGCGAGCTGCCGATGTCGAAGATCGGCGAGCGGCTGATGGTGCACCCGACCTCCGTGACCAACACCGTCGACCGGCTGGTGAAGTCCGGGCTGGTGGACAAGCGGCCCAACCCGAACGACGGCCGCGGCACCCTCGCCTCCATCACCGACAAGGGCCGCGAGGTGGTCGAGTCGGCCACCCGCGACCTGATGGCCGTCGACTTCGGGCTGGGCGCCTACGACGCGGAGGAGTGCGCGGAGATCTTCGCGATGCTGCGCCCCCTGCGGGTGTCCGCCGCCGACTTCGACGAGAAGTAGCCCCGGCCCCGCGCCGGCGGGGCGACCCCCGTCAAGATCCCTTTTTGGGGCGGTTACGCTCGTGTGCATGAAACGAAGCGTGCTGACCCGCTACCGGGTGATGGCCTACCTGACCGCCGTCATGCTCCTCATCCTCTGCGGCTGCATGGTCGCCAAGTACGGCTTCGACAAGGGCGCCGACGCGACGTTCCTGGTGTCGCAGATCCACGGCGTGCTGTTCATGATCTACCTGGTCTTCGCCTTCGACCTGGGCTCCAAGGCGAAGTGGCCGTTCGGCAAGCTCCTGTGGGTGCTGGTCTCCGGCACCATCCCGACGGCCGCCTTCTTCGTGGAGCGCAAGGTCCGCGCGGAGATCGAGCCGCTGCTCGTCGAGGACCGCCAGCCCGTCCAGGCCTAGGCCGGACGGACTCGAAGAACCCGGCCCCCGGGGACTCCCCGGGGGTTCGCCATCGACATTTACTAGGACGTCCTAGTAAATTCGAGTGCATGGACGCTGACGCCATCGAGCAGGGCCGCCTCCGCTGGCAGGCCCGTTACGACAAGGCCCGCAAGCGGGACGCCGACTTCACCACCCTTTCCGGCGATTCCGTCGAGCCCGTGTACGGGCCGCGGCCCGGCGACTCGTACGAGGGCTTCGAACGGATCGGCTGGCCGGGGGAGTACCCCTTCACCCGCGGTCTGCACCCCACCGGCTACCGGGGCCGCACCTGGACCATCCGGCAGTTCGCCGGCTTCGGCAACGCCGAGCAGACCAACGAGCGCTACAAGATGATCCTGGCCGCGGGCGGCGGCGGCCTCTCCGTCGCCTTCGACATGCCGACCCTCATGGGCCGCGACTCGGACGACCCCCGCTCCCTGGGCGAGGTCGGCCACTGCGGCGTCGCCATCGACTCCGCCGCCGACATGGAGGTCCTGTTCAAGGACATCCCGCTCGGCGAGGTCACCACCTCGATGACCATCTCCGGGCCCGCCGTACCCGCCTTCTGCATGTACCTGGTCGCCGCCGAGCGGCAGGGCGTCGATCCGGCCGTGCTCAACGGCACGCTCCAGACCGACATCTTCAAGGAGTACATCGCCCAGAAGGAGTGGATCTTCGGCCCCGAGCCGCACCTGCGCCTGATCGGCGACCTCATGGAGTACTGCGCCGAGGGCATCCCGGCGTACAAGCCCCTGTCGGTCTCCGGCTACCACATCCGCGAGGCCGGGGCGACGGCCGCGCAGGAGCTGGCGTACACCCTCGCGGACGGCTTCGGCTACGTCGAGCTGGGCCTCTCCCGCGGCCTGGACGTCAACGTCTTCGCCCCCGGCCTGTCCTTCTTCTTCGACGCCCACCTGGACTTCTTCGAGGAGATCGCCAAGTTCCGCGCCGCCCGCCGCATCTGGGCCCGCTGGATGAAGGAGGTCTACGGCGCCACCTCCGACAAGGCCCAGTGGCTGCGCTTCCACACCCAGACCGCCGGTGTCTCCCTCACCGCCCAGCAGCCGTACAACAACGTCGTCCGCACGGCCGTGGAGGCCCTGGCGGCGGTGCTCGGCGGCACCAACTCGCTGCACACCAACGCCCTCGACGAGACCCTGGCGCTCCCCAGCGAGCAGGCCGCCGAGATCGCCCTGCGCACGCAGCAGGTGCTGATGGAGGAGACCGGCGTGGCCAACGTCGCCGACCCGCTGGGCGGCTCCTGGTTCGTCGAGCAGCTCACCGACCGCATCGAGGCGGACGCCGAGAAGATCTTCGACCAGATCCGGGAGCGCGGCATGCGCGCCCACCCGGACGGCAAGCACCCGATCGGCCCGATCACCTCCGGCATCCTGCGGGGCATCGAGGACGGCTGGTTCACCGGCGAGATCGCCGAGTCCGCCTTCCAGTACCAGCGCTCCCTGGAGAAGGGCGACAAGCGGGTCGTCGGCGTCAACTGCCACGACGGCTCGGTCGGCGCCGACCTGGAGATCCTGCGGGTCAGCCACGAGGTCGAGTGGGAGCAGGTCCGGCTGCTCGGCGACCGCAAGGAGCGCCGCGACGACGCGAAGGTCGCCTCCTGCCTGGACGCGATGCTGGCCGCCGCCCGGGACGGCTCGAACATGATCCCGGCGATGCTGGACGCGGTCCGGGCCGAGGCCACGCTCGGCGAGATCTGCGGGGTGCTGCGCGAGGAGTGGGGCGTCTACACCGAGCCGCCCGGCTTCTAGCCGCACCGGCGCGGGGCCGCCCGGACGGCCGCCGCCACCCGCACCGCTCCCGAAGGGCGCGGCCCGCTACTGGGCCGCGCCCTTCAGGCCGTACATCAGCAGCTGCGTGAAGGTCGCCACCCACAGCTCGTCCACCGGCTCGGCGCTGACCAGCGCGCGGTGCACCACCGTGCCCGCGATCACGTCGAAGATCAGGTCGGTGGTGTGCGCGGTGACCGCCGCGTCCTCCTCCGGCGGCAGCTCGCCCCGGGCCTGGGCGCGCCGCCGGCCCAGCACCACCAGGTGCTTCTGCCGCTCCACGATCGCGGACCGGATGCGGTCGCGCAGCGCCTGGTCGCGGGTGGACTCGGCGACCACCGCCATCAGGGCCGTCTTGGCCTCGGGCCGGTGCAGCAGGGCGGCGAACTGGAGCACCACGTCCTCGATGTCCGCCTCGAGGGAGCCCCGGTCGGGCAGTTCGAGCGCGTCGAAGAGCTCCGCCACCGCGTCCACCACCAGCTCGTTCTTGCCCGCCCAGCGGCGGTAGAGGGTGGTCTTGGCGACGCCGGCCCGGGCGGAGACGTCGCCCATCGTCAGCTTCGACCAGCCGAGCTCGACCAGCGCGTCCCGGGTGGCGGCCAGGATCGCCGCGTCGGCGGCGGCGCTGCGGGGACGGCCGGTGCGCCCGGACGGCTTGTCCGGCGTCGGCTTGCCCGAGGGGGAACAGCTGATGCGCATCCCGCGACGATACCCGCCGGTAGGAAAACTGCCGTGACCCACATCACGGGGCGCCGGGCCGCCGTTCCAGTTACGCTACGACTCGTAGCGTAAGAGCGACAGCCACTGGCGCCAGGTGGGGACCCGGCGCCGCCAGCTTTTCCACACGCACGTTTTCATCATGCGCGCCGTTCGAAGGCGCGTTTTCGGCCGGACTTTTCACGGTCGCGCGCACAGGGGGGAGGATGTACGCATGCAGCCCAGAAACATGTCCATGAGCGGCGTCGTCGACCTCGCCGCTGTGAAGGCCGCCGGTGAGGCCAAGGCCAAGGCGGAGCAGGCCCGGGCGGAAGCCGCCCGGCAGGGCGGCGGCGCGGCCGTGGCCCCGTCCGCGCTGGTCATCGACGTCGACGAGGCCGGCTTCGAGCGCGATGTGCTCCAGCGGTCCACCGAGGTTCCGGTCGTCATCGACTTCTGGGCCGAGTGGTGCGAGCCCTGCAAGCAGCTCGGCCCCCTGCTCGAGCGCCTGGCCGTCGAGGCGGCCGGCCGCTTCGTGCTCGCCAAGGTCGACGTCGACGCGAACCAGATGCTGATGCAGCAGTTCGGCATCCAGGGCATTCCGGCGGTCTTCGCCGTGGTGGCGGGCCAGGCCCTGCCGCTGTTCCAGGGCGCGGCGCCGGAGCAGCAGATCCGCGAGACGCTGGCCCAGCTGATCCAGGTCGCCGAGGAGCGCTTCGGGCTCACCGGCATCGCCGTGGACGCCGACGCGGCCGCGGCCGGCCCCGAGGACGCGGCGGTCCCGGCCGGCCCGTACGACGCGCTGCTGGAGGCGGCCGTCCTCGCGCTGGACGCCGGCGACCTCGGCGGTGCCGTCCAGGCGTACCGGAACGTCCTGGCCGAGGACCCGGCCCACCCGGAGGCCAAGCTGGGCCTGGCCCAGGCGGAACTGCTGCGCCGGGTGCAGGACATGGACCCGCAGGCGGTGCGCCGGGCGGCGGCGGACGCCCCCAAGGACCCGGCGGCCCAGATCGCGGCGGCCGACCTGGACCTGGTGGGCGGTCATGTCGAGGATGCTTTCGGCCGACTTGTGGACACCGTGCGGGTCACCTTCGGTGACGAGCGCGAGGCCGTCCGGCTGCGGCTGCTCGAGCTGTTCGAGGTCATCGGGGCGGACGACCCGCGGGTGACGCGGGCCCGCACGGCGCTGGCCCGGGTGCTCTTCTGAGCCGTTCCCGGGCCCTGCCGGAGTCCCGCTCGACCCGTCGCGGAGCGCCGGGGATTTGTTGACACAGAGATAAACAGCGGCCGCACTTTACCAAAACTTGGTAATTGCGGCCGCTGTTACTCGTAGTAAATCGAACCCCTGGATCTGTCCGTTTTGTCGTTCGATCTACCCTTCTGTGGGCCCCCTGTGCGACACCCTGTGTTGCTGCGCGACATCGCCCTGTCGCACCGTGGTTATCGGGTCGTTACTAGCCGGTAACGACCCCCCTTGTGCCCCGGCTCCGAATGCACCACGATCGGCCACGCTCGGTCCATCCCCGAAGCCCTCCCACCGGGGGGTCTCGGAGACGGGTCCCCACCGGGTGGACCGGTGCTCACGCTCCGGTCCGTGGACAGGGGGGTTCCTGCTACCGGCAGGGCCTGTCCTCTGGGCCGCGTCGATACGCGGCTCGTGGTTGTCGCTCGGGGGTGATCGCCGGTGTTTCGGACACGTTTTCGCGTTCCGGTCACCTGCACTCCTCCGAGGACGTAGCACTTCTCCCATCCCAGGACGGGCTCGACCCGGACCGGAGATGTACGTCCGAGAAGGAGGAACTAGATGATTTCCCAGGTTCGTGGCGGGACCAGATGGAAGCGCTTCGCGCTCGTCATGGTGCCCAGCGTTGCGGCCACCGCCGCGGTCGGCGTGGGTCTGGCGCAGGGCGCGCTCGCCGCGTCGTTCAGCGTCTCCGGCCAGGACTTCAAGGTCTCCGCCGACCAGCTGGTCGGCGACGACATGATCCAGTACGGCGGCGTGGCCAGCGGCCATGACCTCAAGGGCAACGAGACCCACAACCCGGTCGTGATCTCCGGCTTCAGCAAGGCCGAGATCACGAACATGTGCCAGTCGCTGGTCACCCCGGTGCCCGGTCTCGGCAACATCACCCTGCAGCTGCGGACGGGCCACAAGGGCACCCCCGCGGTCGCGAAGAACATCTACCTCGATGTCGCCGACCTCGACGCCGACGCGTACATGGAGGACCTGGACATCGGCGTCGCCGTGGGCGACCCGAGCCACGCGACGAAGCCGCAGGCGGGCACGGTCTCGAGCCCGTACGCCTTCTCGCAGCGCGCGAAGAAGGTCGTGCTGAAGAACGTCCAGCAGCGCGCGTGGGCGACCACCGCGGGCACGTTCAGCCTGCCCAACCTGAACCTGCGTCTGCTCGCGGGTGACAAGCCCTGCTACTAGGCCCCGCCTAGCAGTGTGAGCTTTTGAAGGGACGGGCGGCCGGCGCCCCTGCACCGCCCGCCCGTCCCGGCACTTCACGTAGTTCTCCGTACCACCGTTTCCAGGGAGCTGTTGTCCATGAACGCCGAGGCCCCGGTTTTCCACGAGGACATGCACTGGCTCAAGCGTGGCCGGCTCGGGTTCCGCCAGTGGCGCGGCACCAGGCCTTTCTGGGCGGGTCTGTTCACGACCCTCGGCGGCGTCCCGATCGCGTACTTCCCGTACGCCGACGTCCGGCTGGGCAACGTCACCATCGCCATGGCCACCACGGCCGGCGCCGGTTCACTGATCATCGGTGTCCTGCTGATCACCCTGGGCCTGTGCCTGTGGTTCCAGCAGGCCATGCGCGTCTTCGCCGGCATCGCCTCGATCCTGCTCGCCCTCATCTCGCTGCCGGTGTCCAACCTCGGCGGCTTCTTCATGGGCTTCCTCTGCTCCCTGCTGGGCGGCGCGCTCGCGCTGTCCTGGGCGCCGGGCGTCCCGAAGGAAGACGACGGGGCCGCGGGGCAGGACGTGGACGACAGGGTGGAGTACGTCCCCGGACCCCGCGCGGAAACGGATGTGTTGAGGCCGTCGCACGAGCACGTCTCGTTCGACAAGCCCGACGCGACCGAGACGACTGCCCACGCCAATGGCGGGAGGAACAGTGCGGGGTGACGAGACGCAGCGGGCCCAGGCCCCTGGCGCAGAGTCCCGTGAGAGGAAGGGCCCGCGGCACGCGGCGCCCCGGAAGTCGCTGCTGACCAAGCTCCAGATACCCGTCGGCAAGACGATGGCCCTGGCCGCCATGCCCACGGCCGTGTTCGTGGGCATGGGCATCGCGCCCAAGCTCGCGCTGGCCGAGGACAAGGACATACCCTTCGCGCCCGGCCCGTGCGTCACGCGCTCGGACGAGCCGCCGCTGACGGACGCGCCGGAGGACGGCTCCAAGGACACGTCGAAGGACAAGGACAAGTCCAAGGACACGTCCGAGGACAAGTCCAAGGACACGTCCGGGGACAAGGGCAAGTCCGGGAAGAAGCCCGGGTCGAAGGACGAGGCCGAGGACAAGGCCGGCACCGGGGACAAGGACAAGTCCGGGGGCGTGCCCACCAGCACCGGCCCGGCCCCGGCGAAGAAGACCACCGCCCCCCGGCGGGACACCGAGGACGCCATCACGGCCCTCCCCGGCGCGAGCGGCGTCGGCGGCACCGTGCAGGGCCTCCTCGGGGGCCTGACGAAGACCGCGGGCGCCACCGAGCGGGCGATCCGCGAGGCGGCCCTGAAGAGCGGCGCCACCGTCACGGAGCTGTCCGACGCGGTCAAGAAGACCGTCACGCAGCCGAAGAACGAGACCGGCGAGCAGCGCGGCACCGACGCGGACGGCACCGGCAAGGCCACGTCCACGACGAAGTCCGACAAGGCCGACAAGGCCGACAAGACCGAGAAGTCCGGGAAGTCCGCGGACGGCAAGAAGTCCGGCGAGGGCGAGAAGTCCGACGAGGACAAGGCCTCGAAGGACGAGAAGGACGCGAAGGACGCCAAGACCCCGGACGGCAAGCAGCCGTTCCCGTGCCCGACCCACGACGCGAAGGCGCTGGCCGACGCGGAGCTGGAGACCGGCATCCCGCTGCTGCCCGACGAGCCCTGGTACCTGGACAGCTCGCTGCTGACCCTCTCGGGCCTGGACTACCACGGCATCGTCGAGGTGAAGACGGCCGGCGGCAAGATCAAGAAGGTCCTCAAGTTCACCGCGTCCTCGGTGGACATCAAGGACCTCTACCAGACCATCGGGACCTCCGGCCAGGTCACGCACCTGCACTCGCGCAAGGGCTCCACCTCCACCATCCGCGGCGGCACGGTGACCATGTACACCGAGGAGCTGAAGGGCAACCTCTTCGGGCTGATCCCGATCACCTTCAGCCCGGACACCCCGCCTCCGCTGAACGTCCCGTTCGCCTTCTTCACCAACGCCAAGGTGCGGCAGGCGGGCCAGTTCGGCGGCAACCTGACGGTCCCGGGGCTGCACAACTACATCGGTCCCGCCGAATAGCCCGTACGGGCCCGTACGCGCCCCCAGGGGCCGGGTACGGGCCCGACGTGCGTCCGGACCGGACACGCGCCGAGGGCGGCACCCCCGCGAAGGGGGTGCCGCCCTCGGTCGTCCGTGCGGCGGAGGTCCCCCGGGCCGGGCCCGGGGGAGCGGGGTCAGTCGCGCTCGCCGCCACCGAGGTGGTGGACGCGGACCATGTTGGTGGTGCCGGGGACGCCGGGGGGCGAGCCGGCCGTGATGATCATGGTGTCGCCCTTGCCGTAGCGCTGGAGCTTGAGCAGCTCGGCGTCGACCAGGTCGACCATCGCGTCGGTGGTCTCCACGTGCGGGACGACGTACGACTCGACGCCCCAGCTCAGCGCGAGCTGGTTGCGGGTGCCCTCGTCGGTGGTGAAGGCGAGGATCGGCTGGCTCGTGCGGTAGCGCGAGAGCCGGCGGGCGGTGTCACCGGACTGGGTGAAGGCGATGAGCGCCCGGCCGTCCAGGAAGTCGGCGATCTCGCAGGCGGCGCGGGCGACGGAACCGCCCTGGGTGCGCGGCTTCTTGCCCGGGACCAGCGGCTGCAGGCCCTTGGACAGCAGCTCCTCCTCCGCGGCGGTCACGATCTTCGACATCGTCTTGACGGTCTCGATCGGGTAGGCGCCCACCGAGGACTCGGCGGAGAGCATGACCGCGTCGGCGCCGTCGAGGATGGCGTTGGCGACGTCGGAGGCCTCGGCGCGGGTCGGCCGGGAGTTGGTGATCATCGACTCCATCATCTGGGTCGCCACGATCACCGGCTTGGCGTTGCGGCGGCACAGCTCGATGAGCCGCTTCTGGACCATCGGGACCTTCTCGAGCGGGTACTCGACGGCCAGGTCGCCACGGGCCACCATGACCGCGTCGAAGGCGTCCACCACGGCCGCCATGTTCTCGACCGCCTGCGGCTTCTCGACCTTGGCGATGACGGGGACCCGGCGGCCCTCCTCGTCCATGACCTTGTGGACGTCCTTGACGTCGTCGGCGTCGCGGACGAAGGAGAGCGCGACCATGTCGCAGCCCATCCGCAGCGCGAAGCGCAGGTCGTCGACGTCCTTCTCGGACAGCGCGGGGACGTTCACGGCCGCGCCGGGCAGGTTGATGCCCTTGTGGTCCGAGATGACGCCGCCCTCGATGACGATGGTCTTGACGCGCGGGCCGTCGACCTCGGTCACCCGCAGCTCGACGTTGCCGTCGTTGATCAGGACCGGGTCGCCCTTGGAGACGTCGCCCGGGAGGCCCTTGTAGGTGGTGCCGCAGACGGACTTGTCGCCCGGGACGTCCTCGGTGGTGATGGTGAACTCGTCACCGCGCACCAGCTCGACGGGGCCCTCGGCGAAGGTCTCCAGGCGGATCTTCGGCCCCTGGAGGTCGGCGAGGACGCCGACGGCCTTGCCGGTCTCCAAGGCCGCCTGCCGGACGCGGTCGTACCGCTCCTGGTGCTCGGCCTGGGAACCGTGGCTGAAATTGAATCGGGCCACGTTCATACCGGCCTCGATGAGAGCTTTCAGCTGCTCGAGCGAGTCGACGGCGGGGCCCAGCGTGCAGACGATTTTGGAACGGCGCATGGAGCGGATCCTATCCGGTTTGTTTCGAAGCGGAATATTCCGTCTGGTGGAAAGTCCAAGTGACCGCCGGGTAACGACCGCCCGGCCGGAAAACGACTGCCTAGCGGGTGACGAGGGCGTAGCTCTGCCGGGCGATCTCCAGCTCCTCGTCGGTCGGCACCACGGCCACGGCCACCCGCGCGTAGTCCGGGGAGACCAGGCGCGGCTCGTCGGAGCGGACGGAGTTCAGCCCGGCGTCGATCGCCAGACCCAGCTCCGCCAGGCCCTGCACCGCAGCTTCCCGCACCGGGGCGGCGTTCTCGCCCACCCCCGCCGTGAAGGCGACGGCGTCCACCCGGCCGAGTACGGCCGTGTACGCGCCGATGTACTTCTTGAGCCGGTGCACGTACGTCTCGAAGGCGGTGACCGCGGCCGCGTCGCCCTCGCCCGCCCGGCGCAGGATCTCCCGCATGTCGTTGTCCCCGCACATGCCCAGCAGACCGCTGCGCTTGTTGAGCAGGTCGTCGATCTGGTCCACCGACATGCCGCCCACCCGGGCCAGGTGGAAGATGACCGCCGGGTCCAGGTCGCCCGAGCGGGTGCCCATGACCAGGCCCTCCAGCGGGGTCAGGCCCATCGAGGTGTCCACACAGACCCCGCCGCGCACCGCCGAGGCCGAGGCGCCGTTGCCCAGGTGCAGGACGATCACGTTGACCTCCGCCGGCGCCTTGCCCAGCAGCGCGGCGGTGGCCCGCGAGACGTAGGCGTGCGAGGTGCCGTGGAAGCCGTACCGGCGGATCGCGTACCGGTCGGCGGTCTCGGCGTCGATCGCGTACCGGGCGGCGTACTCCGGCATGGTCGCGTGGAAGGCCGTGTCGAAGACCGCGACCTGCGGGATGTCCGGGCGCATGGACCGGGCCACCTCGATGCCGGTGACGTTCGCCGGGTTGTGCAGCGGCGCCAGCGGCACCAGCGCCCGGATCTCCGCCAGCACCTCGTCGTCGATCACCGTCGGCTGGGTGAAGCGGGTGCCGCCGTGCACCACCCGGTGGCCCACCGCCGCCAGCTCGGGGGAGTCCAGCCCCAGCCCGTCCGCGGCCAGCTCGGCCGCCACCGCCTTCAGCGCGGCCGCGTGGTCGGCGATCGGGGCGGTCTGCTCGCGCCGGGCCGCACCGGCGCCGGCCAGGGGCGTGTGCACCAGCCGGGAGCTCTGCTCCCCGATCCGCTCGACCAGCCCCATGGCCAGCCGGGCGCCGTCCGCCATGTCGAGCAGCTGGTACTTGAGCGACGAGGAGCCGGAGTTGAGGACGAGTACGCGCGATGCGGTCACGGGAGAAGAGCCTTTTCGTGTGGGGGTGGTCATGCCTGGGGGGCGCCGGCGCCCTGCGCCTGGATCGCGGTGATCGCCACGGTGGTGACGATGTCCTGCACCAGCGCGCCGCGCGAGAGGTCGTTGACCGGCTTGCGCAGGCCCTGGAGCACCGGTCCGACCGCCACGGCGCCCGCCGAACGCTGCACGGCCTTGTAGGTGTTGTTGCCGGTGTTCAGGTCGGGGAAGATCAGCACCGTGGCCCGGCCGGCCACCTCCGAGTCCGGCAGCTTGGTCGCCGCCACGCTCGGCTCCACGGCCGCGTCGTACTGGATCGGGCCCTCGATCATCAGGTCCGGCCGCTGCGCCCGGACCAGCTCGGTGGCCTTGCGGACCTTGTCCACGTCCGCGCCCGAGCCGGAGGTGCCGGTGGAGTACGAGAGCATCGCGATCCGCGGCTCGACCCCGAAGGCGGCGGCGGTGGCCGCCGACTGCACGGCGATGTCCGCCAGTTGCTCGGCGTCCGGGTCCGGGTTGACCGCGCAGTCGCCGTACACCAGGACCTTGTCGGCCAGGCACATGAAGAAGACCGAGGAGACGATCGAGGCGTCCGGCTTGGTCTTGATGATCTCGAAGGCCGGCCGGATGGTGGCGGCGGTGGAGTGCACCGAACCGGAGACCATGCCGTCGGCCAGCCCCTCCTGGACCATCAGCGTGCCGAAGTAGTTGACGTCGGTGACCACGTCGTTGGCCAGCTCGACCGTCATGCCCTTGTGGGCCCGGGCCTTGGCGTAGTACTCGGCGAAGCGCTCGCGCAGCGGGGAGGTCAGCGGGTCGATCAGCTGGGCGGCCGAGACGTCGATGCCCAGGTCGCCGGCCTTCTTCTTGATCGCGTCCACGTCGCCCAGCAACGTCAGGTCGCAGACGCCCCGGCGCAGCACCACGTCGGCGGCGCGCAGCACCCGGTCCTCGGTGCCCTCCGGCAGCACCACCCGGCGGCGCTCGGAGCGGGCCTGTTCGAGCAGTTCGTGCTCGAACATCATCGGGGTGACCCGGGTCGAGCGGGCCACCGAGATCCGGTCGCGCAGCTCGGCGGTGTTCACGTGCCGTTCGAAGAGGCCGAGCGCGGTCTCCAGCTTGCGGGGCGTGGCGGAGTTCAACCGGCTCTGCAGCGCGAAGAGTTCGGCCGCGGTCGGGAAGCTCAGGCCGGCCACCGAGACCACCGGCGTGCCCGGCGCCAGCCGGCTCGCCATGGTCAGGATGTGCGGGGCCGGGCGCTCGTTGAGGGTGAGCAGCACGCCGGCGATCGGCGGGGTGCCCGAGGTGTGCGCGGCCAGCGCACCGATCACCAGGTCGGAGCGGTCGCCGGGGGTGACGACCAGGCAGCCCGGGGTCAGGGCGTTGAGGAAGTTCGGCAGGTGCGCGCCGCCGAAGACGAAGTCCAGGGCGTCGCGGGCCAGCCCGGCCTCGTCGCCGAGCAGCACCTCGCCCCCCAGGGCGTGGGTGATCTGCGCGACCGTGGGCGCGGAGAGCGACTTGTCGTCGGGCAGCACGTAACACGGCACCGGCAGGCGGGCGGCGAGCCGCTCGGCTATCAGGTCCCGGTCCTTGGCGGCCACCCGGTTCACCACCAGCGCCACCACCTGGCAGCCCAGCGCCTCGTACGCGCGGTGGGCGTTGCGGGCCTCGGCGCGCACCGACTCGGCGGTCTGCGTGGTGCCGCCGACCACCGGCACCACCACGGCGCCCAGCTCGTTGGCCAGCCGGGCGTTCAGGGCCAGCTCGTCGGGGAGGTTGGTGTCGGCGAAGTCGGTGCCCAGGACCAGCATCACCTCGTAGTCCCGGGCGGCCCGGTGGAAGCGGTCGACCAGCCGGGAGACCAGCTCGTCGGTGCCGGCCTCGGCCAGCAGCGCGGTGGCCTCGTGGTACTCCATGCCGTACGCGGTGGCGGAGTCCTGGTCCAGCCGGTAGCGGGCCTTCAGGAGCTCGAAGAGCCGGTCCGGGCCGTCGTGCAGCAGTGGCCGGAAGACGCCCACCCGGCCGGTCTGGCGGGCCAGCAGTTCCATGATTCCCAGCTCTATGACCTGTCGGCCGTCCCCCCGGTCGATCCCGGTCACGTACACGCTGCGAGTCACGCGTGCTCACCATCCCTGTTGCGCCGGCCCTGCCGGACTGCGGTCATACGAGTCGAAATTTCCCGTTAGTGTGGGCTTGCCCCCTTGACAATACCCCCGCCGCTGGATAGAGCGCCCGCCGGAACAAGGCCCTATGGGCGGGGGCCCAAAGGCCCTTCAAGTGGAGCAGTACGGAGCGCGTCGCCGGGACCTCGCGTGGAACAATCGAACAGTCTGATCCGTACACCGCACTTTGTACGACGAGAAGCAGGAGACACAGCACGATGCGCATCGGAGTTCTCACCGCAGGCGGCGACTGCCCTGGCCTGAACGCAGTCATCCGGTCCGTCGTGCACCGCGCCCTGGTCGGCCACGGCGACGAAGTCATCGGCTTCGAGGACGGCTTCAAGGGCCTCCTCGACGGCCACTACCGGCCCCTGGACCTCAACGAGGTCAGCGGCATCCTGGCCCGCGGCGGCACGATCCTGGGCTCGGCCCGCATGGAGCGCGCCCGGCTCAGCGAAGCCGCCGAGAACTGCGCCGAGTTGCAGAAGCGCTACGGCCTGGACGTGCTGATCCCGATCGGCGGCGAGGGCACCCTGACCGCCTCCCGGATCCTGTCCGAGGCCGGGATGCCGGTGGTGGGCGTGCCCAAGACCATCGACAACGACATCTCCGCCACCGACCGCACCTTCGGCTTCGACACCGCCGTCACCGTCGCCACCGAGGCCATCGACCGCCTCAAGACCACCGCCGAGTCCCACCAGCGCGTGATGGTCGTGGAGGTCATGGGCCGGCACGCCGGCTGGATCGCCCTGGAGTCGGGCATGGCCGGCGGCGCCCACGGCATCTGCCTGCCCGAGCGCCCCTTCCAGGTCGACGACCTGGTCAAGATGGTCGAGGAGCGGTTCTCCCGCGGCAAGAAGTTCGCGGTCATCTGCGTCGCCGAGGGCGCGCACCCGGCCGAGGGCGCGATGCCGTACGAGAAGGGCGAGATCGACCAGTACGGTCACGAGCGCTTCGCCGGCATCGGCAACCGGCTGGCCGTGGAGCTGGAGCGGCGGCTGGGCAAGGAGGCCCGCCCGGTCATCCTCGGCCACGTCCAGCGCGGCGGCGTGCCCACCGCCTACGACCGGGTGCTGGCCACCCGCTTCGGCTGGCACGCGGTGGAGGCCGCGCACCGCGGCGAGTTCGGCAGGATGACCGCCCTGCGCGGCACCGACATCGTGATGGCCCCGCTGGCCCACGCGGTCACCGAGCTCAAGACCGTCCCCGAGGACCGGATGTACGAGGCCGAGTCGGTCTTCTGACCCCCGCCACCGGGACCTGCGTCCCCTCTTGTACGCCGAACGGCCCTGCCCGCTCCCCCTCGGGAGCGGGCAGGGCCGTTCCGGTACGGGCCCCCGAGGGCCCGGGACGGGCGAAAGTGGGGTCCTTAGACCCGGCCCGGGCCGGCCGCCAGCTCCCAGAAGCGCTCCACGATCGAGGCCAGGAACTCCCGGCCGGCGTCCCCGCTGGCCGCCTGGCCCCCGCCGCCGCCCCAGCTCAGGGTGGCGACCATCTTGGACTGGTAGTCGTCGTAGAGCAGGCCCAGCACCTCCTCCAGGCGGTGCCGGGGGACCGGTATCAGCTTGGCGAGCGGCTTCACGTACGCCTGCCAGCGGGTGCTCACCGCGTTGCGCAGGGCCTCGGCCAGCTCCTCGTCCTTGCCGACGGCGGTGACGAACTCCGGCAGCGACAGCGAGAGGGCCTGGGCCAGGGCGGCGGACTGGCGTTCGTTGCCCTTCCAGCGGCCGGAGTCCTCCATCTTCTGGTAGGCGCCGGCCTCCAGGCCGATCCGCCGGGCCAGCTCCTCGGGTGCGATGCCCCGGGCCACCCGGTGCTCGCGCAGCGTCCGGGGCCGGGCCAGCAGCTCGCCCGGGGAGCACCACAGGACCCCGGCGAGGGCGGTGAGCTCGGCGCTGGACGGCGAGAGCTCGCCGCGCTCCCAGGCCATCACCGTCTCCGGGTCGACGAGGAGTCCGTACTGGGCGCGCAGGCCGTACGCGACATGGCCGGGCGCCATGCCCAGGGCCGCGCGGAGGCGGCGGGCGGCGAGGGCGTCGAAAGGGGGGCTCTGGTGCACGAGGCACACCGTAGGGGTGGCCGATACACGCCGACTACGGTCTGTTCACCCAAGCTCACAACTCGTAGGATCATACGAGGATGAGTCGGTCTTTCGCCCGTTTCCCCCGCGACTGTCCGGTAGCGGCCCTGGTCGAAGATCCACCATCGCGCCGGGCCGGAGGCGGCGCCAGTGGTACGGAAGGGTAACTTCCGGCCGCCGCCCCGGCGGCGGCGGGGTGTCCGCTGCCGCCGGGGCGCCGCCCGGGTGCCGTCCGCTCAGCGGACGTCGACGTAGTCCTCGCGGCCGGAGACCGCGTAGTGCCCGGTGTCGGTGTCGGTGTACCGGATCTGCCAGGTGCCGTCCCGGCGCGCGGTGACCTTCGTCGCGAAGGTGCCGTCGGCCTTGGTGGTGGCGGAGGCGATCTGCTGCCAGGCCGCGCCCCGGGCGGTGGACTTGAAGTACACCCGGACCTTCTGGCCGCCGAAGGCCTTCCAGGAGGTGCCGGACCGCTGGAGCAGCCCGCCCTTGGCCGTGATCTTCGTACCGGCCCTGACGCCCTCGGGGGTGAGGTCGTCGTTGAAGAACTGGGTGCTCTTGCGGGCCAGCTTGACGGCCGGGCTCTTCAGGTTCGGCCAGTGGAAGTCCAGCCGCCAGTAGCCGCGGTCCGAGGCCTTGCGGGCGGGGGAGTGGCTGAAGGACTCGCCGTACTTCACCTGGAAGGCGTCGACCGTGGACCAGCTGCGGCCGTCGGCGGAGTACTGCGTGAGCAGCTCGGCCGTGGTCCCCTTGGGGTACGAGCCCGAGGAGACGCCGACCTTGCCGGTGAAGGTGACCTTGCGGTACTTGTCCACGGCCCCCTTGACCCCGCTCCAGGTGGAGGTCTTGGCGGCGGAGAGCTTCACGTAGACCGTCGGCGCCACGTTGAACCACCGGTTCAGCTCCGGCTGGAGCCGCAGGGTGTGGTTCGAGAGCGAGACCGCACCCTTGTAGGTGCCGTCCGTGCCGGTCTGCGCGACCGC
This sequence comes from Streptomyces sp. NPDC089919, assembly GCF_040684615.1. Lineage (NCBI taxonomy): Bacteria > Bacillati > Actinomycetota > Actinomycetes > Kitasatosporales > Streptomycetaceae > Streptomyces > Streptomyces sp. NPDC089919. The sequence continues at coordinate 24,251 of NZ_JBFBGK010000036.1, read as the reverse complement.
CGTGCGGTGGTCGTCCATGACGGCCAGCCCCGGCGCCGGCTGCTCGGTGCCGTCGTCCGCGGTCCGCACCACGCGGCCGGTCAGCGGCGCCCGGCCGCCGAGCGGCCCGCTCATCGCGGTGGTGTCCGCGGTGATCTTCAGGTCCTGCTTGCGGAAGGGCAGCTGCACCTCGCCGGAGGCCAGGTCCGAGGAGTAGCGGGTGCTCACGCCGGCCTCGTCGTACTCCCCGAACTCGGCCGTACGGGTGAAGCGGCCCGCGGCGTCCGTGCGCAGCCGGCCCTCGCCCCGGCCGCCGTCGGCCCGGTAGTAGAACTCCACGCCCGGGAACGGCTTGACCTCGTGCGTGTCCGGGTCCTCGGCCGTCATGACGCCGGTGGTCTTGATCCGGCGGTTGTCGTAGCTGATCCAGGAGCGGTCCGAGGACAGCGCCAGCTTCGCGTTGACGCCGTACTCGAGCTCGCCGTTGTCCCGGTCCACCCGCTCCTCGGGCGTGCCCTCCTTGAGGAACACGTCCATGGTGTACACGCCCAGCCCGGGCAGCTTGAGGGCGTCCGTCAGCCAGGTGCCGTCCCAGCAGGTGCCCTCGTCGTCGTCGCACCCTTCGGTGCCCTGGAGCCCGAGGGAGGCCAGGACCTGGGCCTCGCCCGGCCGGCGGACGTGGATCGTCACGTCCGCCGGGTTCACGCCCGAGTCGTCGAGCAGGTTGAAGACCGCGTGGACCTTGCCGTCCGCCACGGTCGTCCAGGTGTGCGACTTCAGCTGGACGTCCGCGGCGTGGGCCGCGGGCGCGGTCAGCACGCTGCTGCCGCAGAGGGCGATCGTCGCGATCGCCGCTGCCGAGAGCTTTCTCAAGGGTCCCCCATCGGACAGGAAAGTGATGCCGGATCTCTGACCCGTCAGGGGGCCCGATGGTTGCCCCCGAGATCACGCGGGATTGGCTGAACCGCACACGCCACGCATCCGTGATCCTTTGGGGGGCCTCCGCGTACGGGGGTCGTGGAGGCCCCTCTCCAGACGGGGTCAGGCCGGGCGGAACCAGAGGGTGGACAACGGCGGGAGGGTGAGCCGGAGGCTGGTGGGGCGACCGTGGGCCGGCTCCGCGTCCGGCTTCACCGGGGCCGGGTTGCGGACACCGCTGCCGCCGTAGCGGGCGTCATCGGTGTTCAGGACCTCCGACCAGGCCGGCACCTCGTCCGCGTCCGGCACCCCCAGCCGGAACCCGTGCCGCACCACCGGCGAGAAGTTGCTGACCGACAGCAGCGGCCGCCCCGCCCCGTCGTACCGCAGGAACGCGAAGACGTTCTCCTCAGCCGCGTCCCCCACGACCCACGCGAAGCCCTCCGGCTCGCAGTCCCGCTCCCACAGCGCCGGCGCCGCCGCATAGGCGCGGTTCAGATCGCCCACCAGCTCCCGCACCCCGCGGTGGTCGGCCGCCGCCGCATAGCTGGTGTCCAGCAGCCACCAGTCCGGCCCGTACGTCTCCGACCACTCCGCCCCCTGGGCGAACTCCTGCCCCATGAAGAGCAGTTGCTTGCCCGGGTGGGACCACATGAAGCCCAGGTACGCCCGGTGCGTGGCGCGCTGCTGCCACCAGTCCCCGGGCATCTTCGAGACCAGCGCCTTCTTGCCGTGCACCACCTCGTCGTGCGAGATCGGCAGGACGTAGTTCTCGCTGTACGCGTAGACCATCCCGAAGGTCATGTCGTGGTGGTGGTACTTGCGGTGCACCGGCTCCTTCGACAGGTAGCGCAGCGTGTCGTGCATCCAGCCCATGTTCCACTTCAGCCCGAAGCCCAGGCCGCCGGTGTCGGTGGGGCTGGTCACGCCCTCCCAGGCCGTGGACTCCTCGGCGATGGTCACCACCCCCGGGCAGCGCCGGTAGACGGTGGCGTTCATCTCCTGGAGGAAGGCCACCGCGTCCAGGTTCTCCCGCCCGCCGTGCGCGTTCGGCGTCCACTGCCCCTCGCCCCGCGAGTAGTCGAGGTAGAGCATCGAGGCCACCGCGTCCACCCGGATGCCGTCGACGTGGAACTCCTCGCACCAGTACACGGCGTTGGCCACCAGGAAGTTGCGCACCTCCTTGCGGCCGTAGTCGAACTCCAGCGTCCCCCAGTCCGGGTGGGCCGCCCGCTGCGGGTCCTGCGGCTCGTACAGCGGCCGGCCGTCGAACTCCGCCAGCGCCCACTCGTCCCGCGGGAAGTGCGCCGGCACCCAGTCGACGATCACCCCGATGCCGGCCCGGTGCAGCGCGTCCACCAGGAAGCGGAAGTCGTCCGGGGTGCCCATCCGCGAGGTGGGCGCGTAGAAACCGGTCACCTGGTAGCCCCAGGAACCGCCGAAGGGGTGCTCCGCCACCGGCATCAGCTCCACGTGCGTGAAGCCCAGCTCCTTGACGTACACCGGCAGTTGCTCGGCCAGCTGCCGGTAGCTCAGCCCCGGCCGCCAGGACGCGAGGTGCAGCTCGTACACCGAGAACGGCGCGGTGTGCGGCGGCCGGTCCCCCCGCGCGGCCATCCACGCGTCGTCCGTCCACACGTGGTGCGCACCGGCCACGATCGAGGCGTTCGCCGGCGGCACCTCCGCCCGCCGGGCCATCGGGTCCGCGCGCAGCGTGTGGCTCCCGTCGGGCCGGGTGACGTCGAACTTGTACAGCGCCCCCTCGGCCACGCCCGGCAGGAACACCTCCCACACCCCGCAGCCGCCCAGCGAGCGCATCGGGGCGGCCCTCGGGTCCCAGTACGAGAAGTCGCCGGTGACCCGGACGCCCAGCGCGTTGGGCGCCCAGAGGGTGAACCGGGTGCCGGCCACGCCCTGGTGGACCATCGGCTGCGCGCCCAGGGCCTTCCACAGCTGCTCGTGCCGGCCCTCGCCGATCAGGTGCAGGTCCAGCTCGCCCAGGGCCGGCAGGAAGCGGTACGGGTCCTCGACCTCGACCTCGTCGCTCTCGTACGTCACCAGCAGCCGGTAGGACGGGACCTCGGCCAGCGGCAGCAGGCCCGAGAAGATCCCGTCGCCCTCGTCGTGCAGCGGGGCCCGCAGGCCCTTGCCGACCAGCGTGACCGCGCGGGCGTACGGGCGCAGCGCCCGGAAGACCACCCCGCCCCGGTAGGCGTGCGCGCCCAGCAGTGCGTGCGGGTCGTGGTGCGCGCCGGCCAGCAGCCGGGCCCGCTCGCCCGGATCCAGCGCGGGGGCCGGCCGGGGCCCCCGGGCCGCGGAGGGCCGGCGGGCCCGGGGCGCTCTGGCGGGGGCGCCCCCGGGGTCCGCGGCGGGCCGGGTGGCCCGCGCGGCGGACCTGCCGGAACGCCCGGAGCGGGCGGCGGGCGGGGCGTCGGGCTCAGCCGTCGCGGGGGTGACGGGCTCGGGTGCCGGCTCCGGGACCTGTTCGCCCTGGGGCGGGGCGATCGGCTCGGCGACGGACCGGGACGGCTGACGGGCGGCGCTCACGTGTGCGGCCTCCTCGGGGGCTGCGGGCGGTGCGGGGTGGGGGTGGGGAGCGAGCCGGGCGCCGGGCCCGGCGAGGGGTGGGCCGGCCCGGACGCACGGGTGCGCCGGGGCGGCCGGTCGCTGGGGGCGCGCGAGGTGGCCGGGTTGACCGCCGCCTCGCCGCCCGCGGCCAGCCGGCGGACGGCGGCCATCGGGACGTGCAGCCAGTCGGGCCGGTGCTGCGACTCGTACCGGGCCTCGTAGACGGCCTTGTCCGTCTCGAAGGCCCGCAGCAGCACCGGGTCCTCGCGCGGGTCCCGGCCGGTGGTCGCCGCGTACCCGGTGCAGAAGGCCGCCCGGCAGGCCTCCGCCCAGGCCGGGGACCACGGCTCGTGGGAGCGGGCCGCGTAGTCGAAGGAGCGCAGCATCCCGGCCACGTCCCGCACCGCGGGCTCGGGCCGGCGCCGGTCGGCGAGCGGCCGGGACGGCTCGCCCTCGAAGTCGATCAGCCGCCAGGAGCCGTCCGCGGCCCGCAGGGTCTGCCCCAGGTGCAGGTCGCCGTGGATCCGCTGGGCCCAGCCACCGAGGCCGCCCCGGCCGCCGGGGGCCTTGGCCAGCGCGTCGAACGCGGCCCGCAGGCCCGCCTCGTACGGCCGCAGCGCCGGCACCTCGCGGACCGTGGCGGCCAGCCGCGCGGTCATCGCCGCGGCCAGCCGGGCCGTCTCGGCGGGCCCCAGCCGGACCGTCGGCAGCGCCTGGGCCAGCGCGCTGTGCACCTCGGCGGTGGCCCGGCCCAGGGCGTGCGCCTCGTCGGTGAAGGCCCGGCCGGCGCCCAGCCGGCGCAGCGCCAGCTGCCAGCCGTCGTCGGAACCGCGCAGGTAGGGCTGGAGCACCCCGAGGGTCAGCGGCTCGCCGCCGGGCGGGTTCCCGGGCCGCTCGGCCTCGTACCAGGCCACCGGCGCCGGGACCCGGGCGCAGCCGGCCCCGGCCAGGGCTCTGGGCAGCTCCAGGTCCGGGTTGGTGCCGGGGCCCACCCGGCGGAACACCTTCAGGATGAACGCGTCGCCGTAGATGAGCGAGGAGTTGGACTGCTCGGCGGAGAGCGGCCGGGGCGCCAGGCCGGCCGGGATGTCCGCCGCCCCGTCCCGGCCGAAGCGCAGCGGGCCCAGGGCGCCCGGGGTGCGCAACCGTTCCAGCAGCAGCCCGGCCAGCCGGGGATCGCCCAGCCCCTCGTACACCGTCAGCCCGGCGTACGGCCCCGGCTCCGGCCCGACCCGGCCGATCAGGGCCGGGGCCAGGGCGGGCGGCAGGGTGCGGCGCAGCCCGAGCAGCAGCTGGTAGCAGTCGCCGTCCACGTCCACCAGCAGGTGCAGCAGACGGGGCGAGACCCCCGGTGGTAGCAGTCCGGCCGCCGAGACCACCGAGATGTGGCCGATGGGCCGGCCCTTTCCGGCGAACCACCGCTGGCGCGGCAACCAGCCGCGCAGCAGGGGTTCCAGAGCCCGGGCGGATGCAGCCTCCGACATGGCGTCGCGTCCTTTCCCCGGGCCAGCCACAGAATGCGCAGAGTGTCCCGGATCACGGCAGTTGCTGTCCGGTCGTGTGCGAGTGTCGGGTCAGGATGGTCCGTACAGGGACGGCGATTGACCCATTCGCCGCGTGCCACCGCGCACTTGATGAGGTCGGCCGCGAGGCGGCCGACCCCGTGGGCTCAGTCGGACTGGGCCCGCACCTCCGCCGCGCGCAGCCGGAACCAGTAGAAGCCGTGCCCCGCCAGGGTCAGCAGGTACGGCCACTCGCCGATGGGCGGGAACCGGACCTCACCGGTGAGCTCCACCGGGACCCGACCGTTGAACGATCGAAGGTCCAGTTCCGTCGGCTGGGCATGCCGCGAGAAGTTGTGCACGCACAGGACCAGGTCGTCCCCGTACTCCCGGAGGAACGCGATCACCGCCGGGTTGGACGACGGCAGTTCGGTGTACGAGCCGAGACCGAAGGCGGGGTTCTGCTTCCGGATCTCGATCAGCCGGCGCGTCCAGTGCAGGAGTGACGACGGGGAGGACATCGCGGCCTCGACGTTGGTCACCGTGTACCCGTGGACCGGGTCCATGATGACCGGCAGGTTCAACCTGCCCGGATCGCAGGAGGAGAAACCCGCATTGCGGTCCGGGGTCCACTGCATCGGGGTGCGCACCCCGTCCCGGTCGCCCAGCCAGATGTTGTCGCCCATCCCGATCTCGTCGCCGTAGTACAGCACCGGCGAGCCGGGCAGCGACAGCAGCAGGGCGGTGAACAGCTCCATCTGGTTGCGGTCGTTGTCCAGCAGCGGGGCCAGCCGCCGCCGGATGCCGATGTTGGCCCGCATCCGCGGGTCCTTGGCGTACTCGGAGTACATGTAGTCGCGCTCTTCGTCCGTGACCATCTCGAGCGTCAGCTCGTCGTGGTTGCGCAGGAAGATGCCCCACTGGCAGCCGGACGGGATCTGCGGGGTCTTGGCCAGGATCTCGGAGACCGGGTACCGCGACTCCCGCCGGACCGCCATGAAGATCCGCGGCATCACCGGGAAGTGGAAGGCCATGTGGCACTCGTCGCCGCCCTTGGCGAAGTCGCCGAAGTAGTCGACCACGTCCTCCGGCCACTGGTTGGCCTCGGCCAGCAGCACCGTGTCCGGGTAGTGCGCGTCGATCTCCGCCCGCACCCGCTTGAGCAGGGCGTGGGTGCGCGGCAGGTTCTCGCAGTTGGTGCCCTCCTCGGCGTACAGGTAGGGGACCGCGTCCAGCCGGAAGCCGTCGATGCCGAGGTCCAGCCAGAAGCGCAGGGCGGAGACGATCTCCTCCTGGACGGCCGGGTTCTCGAAGTTGAGGTCGGGCTGGTGCGAGAAGAAGCGGTGCCAGTAGTACTGCTTGCGGACCGGGTCGTACGTCCAGTTCGAGGTCTCGGTGTCGACGAAGATGATGCGGGCGTCCTGGTACTGCTTGTCGTTGTCGGCCCACATGTAGTAGTCGCCGTAGGGCCCGTCGGGGTCCGAGCGGGACTGCTGGAACCACTCGTGCTGGTCGCTGGTGTGGTTCATGACGAAGTCGATGATCACCCGCATGCCCCGCTGGTGGGCCGCGTCCACGAACTCCACGAAGTCCGCGAGGTCGCCGAACTCCGGCAGTACGGCCGTGTAGTCCGAGACGTCGTAACCGCCGTCCCGCAGCGGCGACTTGAAGAAGGGCGGCAGCCAGAGGCAGTCCACCCCCAGCCACTGGAGGTAGTCCAGCTTGGAGGTCAGCCCCTTGAGGTCGCCCACCCCGTCGCCGTTGCTGTCGTGGAAGGAGCGGACCAGGACCTCGTAGAACACCGCCCGCTTGAACCAGTCGGGGTCGCGGTCCTTGGCGGGGGTGTCCTCGAAGGTGTCGTGGACGGGATCGTTGATCATCATGAGGTGGGGGACCCTCCGGTCTGCGGGGACGGTCGCAGGGCCGCCAGTACGTGCGCGGGCGTCCGGCCCGGCTCGAGGCGTACGTAGTTCGCCCTGCCCCAGTAATAGGTGTCGCCGGTGAGCTCGTCGCGCACCGCGAGGGACCCGTGCCAGTCGAGGCCGAGTACCGGCATGTCCAACGAGACCGTCGCCTCCTGGGTGTGGTGCGGGTCCAGGTTGACGACCACCAGTACGGTATTGCGGCCCGACTCGGTCTCCGCGGTCTTCGAGTACGCGATCACCTGGTCGTTGTCCGTGCTGTGGAAATGCAGGTCGCGCAGCTGCTGCAGGGCCGGATTGCGCCGCCGCAGCCGGTTCAGCGTGGTGACCAGCGGGGCGATGGTACGCCCCTCCCGCTCGGCCGCGGCCCAGTCCCGCGGCCGCAGCTGGTATTTCTCGGAGTCCTGGTACTCCTCGCTGCCCTCGGCCGCCGGGGCGTTCTCGCACAGCTCGTAGCCCGCGTACATGCCCCAGGTGGGGGAGAGGGTCGCGGCCAGCACCGCGCGCACCTCGAAGGCCGGCCGGCCGCCCTCCTGGAGGTAGGCGTGCAGGATGTCCGGGGTGTTCACGAAGAGGTTGGGCCGCATCGCCGCCGCCGACTCGCCCGCCAGTTCGGTCAGGTACTCGGTCAGCTCCGCCTTCGTGTTCCGCCAGGTGAAGTAGGTGTACGACTGCTGGAAGCCGACCGCGGCCAGGGTGCGCATCATCGCGGGGCGGGTGAAGGCCTCCGCCAGGAAGATGACGTCCGGATCGGTCCGGTTCACCTCGGCGATCACCTGTTCCCAGAAGACCACCGGCTTGGTGTGCGGGTTGTCCACCCGGAAGATGCGCACCCCGTGTTCCATCCAGTACCGCAGGATGCGTACCGTCTCCGCCACCAGACCGGCCATGTCCTGGTCGAAGTCGATCGGATAGATGTCCTGGTACTTCTTCGGCGGGTTCTCGGCGTAGGCGATCGTGCCGTCCGCCCGGTGCCGGAACCACTCCGGGTGCTTGCCCACCCAGGGGTGGTCCGGGGAGCACTGGAGCGCGAAGTCCAGCGCGATCTCCATCCGCAGCTCGCGGGCCCGCGCCACGAAGGCGTCGAAGTCCTCGATGGTGCCCAGATCGGGGTGCAGCGCGTCGTGCCCGCCCTCCGGGGAGCCGATCGCCCACGGCACCCCGACGTCGTAACGCCCGGCCTTGAGCGTGTTGTTGGGGCCCTTGCGGTAGGTGCTGCCGATCGGGTGCACCGGGGGCAGGTAGACCACGTCGAAGCCCATGGCCGCCACCGCCGGCAGCCGCTCGGCGGCCGTCCGGAAGGTCCCGCTCTTCGGCTTGCGCCGGTTGCCGGTGGGCAGCACCGCGCCCTCCGAGCGCGGGAACAGCTCGTACCAGGAGCCGAACAGCGCCCGCTTGCGCTCCACCAGCAGCGGCATCGCCCGCGCGGCGGTCACCAGCTCCCGCAGCGGGTACCGGGCCAGCACCCCGAGCACCGGCGGGGCCAGCGCCGCCGCCAGCCGGGCCGCGGCCGGCCGGTCCTCGGCGCGCAGCGCGTCGGCCGCCGCCAGCACCAGCTCCCGGCCGTCCCGCTTGGGCACCCGGGCCGCCGCCCGCTCGTACAGCTCCAGCCCCTCCAACAGCACCAGCGCGGTGTCGATGCCGGCCGGGACCTTGATCCCGGCGGTCCGCCGCCAGGTGGCCAGCGGATCGCTCCAGGCCTCGACCGTGTAGGTCCAGGTGCCCTCGGCGCCCGCCGAGACCCGGGCCCCCCACCGGTCGGTACCCGGGGCCAGCTCGCGCAGCGGCACCGGGGGGAGCTCCCGGCCGGCCGGATCGCGGAGCACGACATGGGCCGCCACCGCGTCGTGCCCCTCGCGGAAGACGGTGGCCGACACTTCGAAGACCTCGTCCACCACCGCCTTCGCGGGCCTGGTGCCGCAGTCGACGGCGGGGCGGACGTCCAGCACGGGAATGCGACCGATCATGAGATCACCTGGGGGAGGTTCCGGGGGCGTGGTACGAGAGGTGGGACGCGCGGCGCCGAGGGCGCACGCGCTGTTCGCTCTGTTTCTAGCCGCTCGGCCGACGGCTGAAGTGCGGGCATGGCCGCTCCTGTCCGCGTTCACTCGGGTGGCGGGAGGTGGGGGGCGGGTGCGCCGTGCTGTGTTACGCGGGGAGCCCTTCCCCGCCCTCGGGTGGTGCAATCCGGTCTTCAGGTCAACTACTCATACGTAATGGGAATGGCGGGAGTTCGGCGTGGCACCCTTCGTGGGGTGAAGCCCGGGCGCACAGCGCGGTGCGCCCGCTCGATCCGTACTTCCCCTGCGAAGGTGGACACGTGAAGGCAATCCGTCGATTCACCGTGCGCCCCGTCCTGCCGGAAACCCTCCAGCCGCTCCACGGCCTCGCGCGCAACCTGCGCTGGTCGTGGCACGCGGAGACCCGCGAACTCTTCCAATCCGTCGACCCCGAGGGCTGGCGTGCCGCGGGCGGGGACCCCGTCCGCCTGCTGGGCTCGGTCTCCGCGGGCCGGCTCGCCGAGCTGGCCCAGGACCGGCGCTTCCTGCGCCGGCTGACCGCCGCAGCCGCCGACCTCGACGACTACCTGCGCGGCGACCGCTGGTACCAGAGCCATGAACGCGCTCCGGAACTCCCGGCCGCCATCGCCTACTTCTCTCCCGAATTCGGCATCACCGCCGCCCTTCCCCAGTACTCCGGCGGTCTCGGCATCCTCGCCGGGGACCACCTCAAGGCTGCCAGTGACCTCGGCGCTCCGCTCGTCGGCGTCGGGCTGCTCTACCGGCACGGCTACTTCCGCCAGTCCCTGTCCCGCGACGGCTGGCAGCTCGAGCACTACCCCGTGCTCGATCCCGACGAGTTGCCCGTCTCCCTGCTGCGCGGTGCCGACGGGGAGCCCTGCCGGGTCACCCTCCAGCTGCCGGCCGGCCGCAGCCTGCACGCCAAGATCTGGCAGGCCCGGGTCGGCCGGGTGCCGCTGCTGCTGCTCGACTCCGACGTCGAGGACAACGACACCGCCGCCCGCGAGGTGACCGACCGGCTCTACGGCGGCGGCAGCGACCACCGCCTGCTCCAGGAGATGCTGCTGGGCATCGGCGGGGTGCGCGCGGTGCGCACGTACTGCGAGCTCACCGGCCACCCCGAGCCGGAGGTCTTCCACACCAACGAGGGCCACGCCGGCTTCCTCGGGCTCGAGCGCATAAGGGAACTCGCCGGGCAGGGGCTGGACTTCGGCCCCGCGCTGGAGGCGGTCCGGGCCGGCACCGTCTTCACCACCCACACGCCCGTGCCGGCCGGCATCGACCGCTTCGACCGGGCCCTGGTCGCCCGGCACTTCGGTGAGGGCGGCGAGCTGCCGGGCGTCCCGGTCGAGCGGATCCTCGAACTGGGCCAGGAGACCTACGAGGGCGGCGACCCCGGGATCTTCAACATGGCGGTGATGGGGCTGCGGCTGGCCCAGCGCGCCAACGGCGTCTCCACCCTCCACGGGGCGGTCAGCCGGGAGATGTTCGCCGGGCTGTGGCCCGGTTTCGACCCGGCCGACGTGCCGATCACCTCGGTGACCAACGGTGTGCACGCCCCGACCTGGGTGGCGCCCGAGGTGGTCCGGCTGGGCGCCCGGCAGATCGGGCCCGGCCGCACCGAGGACGCCCTGTCGGTGGGCGGCTCCGAGCGCTGGGACGCGGTGGCCGACATCCCCGACACGCAGATCTGGGACCTGCGGCGGGTGCTGCGCGAGCAGCTGGTGCAGGAGGTGCGGGAGCGGCTGCGGGCCTCCTGGCGGCAGCGCGGCGCGGCCTCGGCCGAACTGGGCTGGATCGACTCGGTGCTCGACCCGGACGTGCTCACCATCGGCTTCGCCCGCCGGGTGCCCTCGTACAAGCGGCTGACGCTGATGCTGCGCGATCCGGACCGGCTGCGCAGGCTGCTGCTGGACCCGGAGCGGCCGGTGCAGATCGTGGTCGCCGGCAAGGCGCACCCGGCCGACGACGGGGGCAAGCGGCTGGTGCAGGAGCTGGTGCGGTTCGCCGACGACCCGCGGGTGCGGCACCGGATCGTCTTCCTGCCGGACTACGGCATGGCGATGGCGCAGAAGCTCTACCCGGGCTGCGACGTCTGGCTCAACAACCCGCTGCGCCCGCTGGAGGCCTGCGGCACCAGCGGGATGAAGGCCGCGCTCAACGGCTGCCTCAACCTGTCGGTGCTGGACGGCTGGTGGGACGAGTGGTTCGAGCCGGACTTCGGCTGGGCCATCCCGACCGCGGACGGCTCCGGCACGGACGAGGACCGCCGGGACGACCTGGAGGCCGCGGCGCTCTACGAACTGGTCGAGCAGCGGGTCGCGCCCCGCTTCTACGACCGCAGCGGGGGCGCCGGGCTGCCGGTCCGGTGGATCGAGATGGTCCGCCGCACCCTGGTCTCGCTGGGGCCCAAGGTCCTGGCGGGGCGGATGGTGCGCGAGTACGTGGAGCGGCTGTACGAGCCGGCGGCCCGGGCGCACCGGGCGCTCGGCGCGGACGCGGCCCGGGAGCTGGCCGGCTGGAAGCAGCGGGTCCGGGCGGCCTGGCCCGGGGTGGCCGTGGACCACGTGGAGGCGCAGGCCGCCACGCCGGTGAACGGCACGGCCGAGCTGGGGTCCACGCTGACCCTGCGGGTCCGGGTGCGGCTGGGGGAGCTGGGTCCGGAGGACGTCGAGGCGCAGGCGGTGGCCGGCCGGGTGGACGCCTCGGACGTGATCGCGGACGCCCGGGTCTTCCCGCTGAAGCCGGCGGCCGGGGCGGACCTGGAGGGGCGGTGGGTGTACGAGGGCCCGCTGCCGCTGGACCGCACCGGTCCCTTCGGCTACACGGTCCGGATCCTGCCGGCCCATCCGCTGATGGCGGGTCCGGCCGAACTGGGCCTGGTGGCGGCCCCGGCCCAGGCCGCGGCCGCGGACGCGCCGCCGCCGCCGATGCGGTAGCGGCTGCGGCCGGGTGCGCCGTCCGGGCTCCGGCCCGGGCGGTGCGCCGCCCGGGTCAGGGCCCGGCCGGCGGGAGGTCGGACAGCCGGTCGTGCTCGACCAGCAGTCCGGCCCGCTTGAGGTTGCGCAGCACGGGGATCGTCTCGACCTGCTGGATCCCCTCCACCGCGCCGATCCGCTCGGTGAGGTACGTGTACAGGGCGTCGGTGTCCCGGCAGACGGCCACCGCCAGGACGTTCGACGCCCCGGTCATCGCGGCGGCGAAGGGCAGCTCCGGATGGCTGCCCAGGGCCGCCCCGACGGCCGCCAGCCGGGCCGGCGGGACCGTCAGCAGCAGGGTGGCGACGGTGTGGAAGCCCAGGATCCGCGGGACCACCTCCACGTCGAAGTAGAGGATGCCGCTCTCCCGCAGCCAGCGCAGCCGGCGCCGGGCGGTGGTCTCCGACAGTCCGGAGGCGGCGGCCAGTTCGGGGTAGCCGGCCCGGCCGTCGCGGCGCAGCAGCGCGAGCATGGCCCGCTCGGCCTCGTCGAGGACGTGCGGGGTGCGCGGGCCCGGGGGCTCGGGGGTGACCCGGGGCATCCCCTCCTGGAGGAGGGCGACCTGCACCGGCGCGAGGACGTCCAGCCCCAGCCAGCGGGCCGGGCCGCCGGAGAACTTCCGCAGGATGGTGTGGGCGCTGATGCCGGTGACCCGGCGGGTCCGGGGCAGCTTGTCGAGCAGCAGGGTGTCCCGCTCCTCCCGGGTCCGGGCCGCGGTGATGCAGTGGATCTCGGTGCCGCCCGAACCGAGCGTGACCCAGGCGGTGTCGGGCCGCCGGGCCAGCGCCTCGGCCACCGGGAGCGCGGCGTCCGGGGCGCACTGCACCCGCACCCAGGACTCGAAGAGGCCGACCCGCTGCCCGAGCGGCAGCCCGATCACCCGGACCAGGCCCTCGGCCCGCAGCCGCCGGTAGCGCCGCACGACGGTCTGGTCGGTGACCCCGAGCACCTCGGCGAGTCGGCTGAAGGGGGCCCGGCCGTCGACCATCAGGGCCTGGACCAGTGACTGGTCGAGGGCGTCCAGCAGGGGTGGGTTCATGGTTTCCAGCATCCCAGATCGCAGGGTGAGGGAAATCCGCCACAGTGGCCGGGCTGGATTCACGGCGGCGACCACGGCTGCGACCTTGGAGGTCTTCACACGAATCCGAGGAGAACCCATGCGCAAGTGGCTCCCGCTCACCGCGGTGTGCCTCGGGGCGTTCATGCTCTTGGTGGACGTCACCATCGTCACCGTCGCCCTGCCCGACATGGCGGTCGACATGCACACCGGCTTCGCGGGGCTCCAGTGGGTGATGGACATATACGCCCTCACCCTCGCCGCGCTCCTGCTGGCGGCCGGCGCCCTGGCCGACCGGGCCGGCCGGCGCCGCGTCTACCTGGCCGGGCTGGGGCTCTTCGCCCTGGCCTCGCTGGCCTGCGGGCTGGCCGACGGGCCCGGCGCCCTGATCGCCTTCCGGGCCGTGCAGGGGCTGGGGGCGGCCGCGATGTTCGCGACCACCATGGCGCTGCTCAACGGCGCGTATCAGGGCCGGGACCGGGGCGTCGCCTTCGGCGTCTGGGGCGCGGTCAACGGCGCCGCAGCCGCGGCCGGCCCGATCGTGGGCGGGCTGCTGACCGAGCACTTCGGCTGGCGGTGGATCTTCTTCGTCAACCTGCCGGTGTGCGCGCTGGCGGTGCTGGTCACGCTGAAGTCGGTCGGGGAGTCCCGGGACCCGCACGCCAAGGGGCTGGACCTGCCGGGCACCGTGACCTTCACGGCGGCCGCGGGCTGCGTCACGTACGCCCTGATCCGCGGCGGGGAGAACGGCTGGACCTCCGGGGCCACCCTCGGCTTCTTCGTGCTGGGCGCGGTGGCGCTGGTCTCCTTCCTGGTGGTGGAGCGGCGCAGTGCGCGGCCGATGCTGGACCTCGGGCTGTTCCGCAGCCGGGCCTTCGTCGGGATCATGACGGCGGCGCTGCTGATGTCGGCGGCGGCCTTCGCCTACTTCCTGTACGTCTCGATGTGGCTGCAGTCGGTGCTGGGCATGGGCCCGGTGGCGGCCGGGCTGGCGCTGGTCCCGATGAGCCTGGCGGCGTTCGTGGTCTCGGCGGTGGCCGGGCGCCATCTGCACCGGCTGCCGGCGCGGTACTCGGTGGGCGGCGGGATGCTGCTGATCGGGGCCGGGGCGCTGCTGCTGGCGCTGGTGTCGGCCGACTCCTCCTGGCCGGTGCTGGTACCGGGGCTGCTGGTGGCCGGCGCCGGGGTCGGCGCGGTCGGGCCCTCGCTCGCCGCGGCGGCGATGGACGCGGTGGCGCCGGCCCGGGCGGGCATGGCGGGCGGTGCGCTGAACACGGCGCGGCAGCTGGGGATGGCGCTGGGGATCGCGGTGCTGGGGGGTCTGTTCCATGCGGGCGTCCGCTCCGGACTGCCGTCGGCCGCCCGGGATCTGGCGGATCCCCTCACCTCTGGTCAGGCGGCCGCGGTGATCGGCCGGGCGCCGCGGCTTGAGGGGGTGGTGGAGGCGGCCTTCGCGTCCGGGCTGCGGGAGACGTTCGTGGTGGCCGGGGTGCTCGGGCTGGCCGGCGGCCTGCTGGCCCTCTGGCTGATGCGGCCGGCCGCCGCCGTGGCCCCGGCCCCGGCCGAGGCCCCCGCCGCGCTCTAGCCGCTGCGCGGAGCCAGTCCCCTCCCCGCCCCTTCCCGAAACCGGTGGGCGCTGCCCCCGGATCCCCCGCACCACCGCTGCGCGGCGGTCGCCTCAAACGCCGGCGAGGCTGGAAATCCAGCCCCGCCGGCGTTTGAGGCGCGGGGTCCGGGGCGGAGCCCCGGTTTCGGCCCGGCTACCGCTTCGGCGGCGCTGGCAGGGGGAAGTCCGCGGGGCGGACCGGCCCCGGGAGGCCGACGGCCGGGACGGGGCGGGCCGAAGGGGCGGACGGGAGGCCGGGCTGGGGGCCCGGCGGCGGGACGTGCTTGAAGGACATGCCCGGCGGGACCGGGACCGGGCGGGGGCCCGACCCCACCGCATCGAGGGCCGAGGCCCCGCCACAGCCCCCCGCCGGACGCCCCGTCCCCGAGACGTTCCCGCTGAAGCAGTTGTCGCCCGACCCGGCCAGGACCAGGTCGACGCCGTTGCCCGAGACCCGGTTGCCCCGCACCGTGTTGCCCCGCACGGGATAGCCCTGCACGTCCGTCAGCAGGAAGCCCGCCGCGCGGTTGCCGGTGACCAGGTTCCGCTCGAAGACGTTCCCGGTGCCGCCGCCCACCCCGACGCCGATCCCGAAGCCGCCCTCCGCCTGCTCCGGGCTCTGCGCGGTGTTGTTGTCGGTGATCGCGTTGCCCGCGAAGACCGCGTCGTGCTGCGGGGCCAGCGCCTCGATGTCGTTGGAGTTCACGGTGACCCCGACCCGGTTCTGCCGGATGGTGTTGCCCAGGAAGGACAGCCGCTCCGACGCGTTCGTCACCTCCAGCCCCACCGCGTTGTGCTCGAGCGTGTTGTGCCGCACCACCGTGGCGCAGGGCCGGCACTGGCCCACGTAGATACCCGAGTCGGCGTGCCCGGAGGCGTAGGAGTGCTCGATCACGCCGTCCCGGGCGTCGAAGGCGTAGACGCCGTAGAGGGCGTTGTCGTACGCGGTGACGTACGAGGCCCGGAACCCCCGCAGCGCGGGGAACTTGACCGTGTCCAGCGGCTCGTACTCCTGCCCGCCCGCGCCCCGGGACTGCAGCCGCTCGTCCGTCACGCCGGTGAACAGCACCCCGTTGGCCAGGTGGTTGCGGACCGTCAGGTTCTCCACGACGGACTCGGCGCCGGTGACGGTGACGCCGTTGGCCCGCCGGAACTCCCCGTCGATGACCGTGCGGTTCCGGTCCGCCCCGCGCAGGACGACCCGGGCGGTCCGTACCGTCACGCTCTCCCGGTAAACACCCGGTTGGACCAGCACCAGGTCACCCGGGCGGGTGAGGTCGACGGCCCGCTGGATGGACGGGGCGTCCTGCGGGACGCGGATCACGGCGTGGCCCTCGGGCCCGGGCAGCGGCCGGGTGGGTCCGTCGGTCCCGCAGGCCGTGGCCGCTGCGAGCAGGGCGGCCGTCAGGAGGAGGAGGGCCCGGCGGGCCCGGCCCGGGCGGTGGCCGGAGCGGGCCGCGCCGCGCTCTCGTGGGTCTCGTGAGGTGTGCACGGGAAGAAGCTGTACCGCCTCCCGCGCCGGTCACCGCACCCACGGCCGCGGCTGCGCTCAGGAGCCCAGCGCGCCCACCGGCCGGACCCGGCCGGCCGCGGTGAAGCCCCAGTCGAGCAGGGTCCGGGTCTCCTCGTAGACCGCGTTCGGGACCCCGGAGCGCGGGTCGAGCAGGCTGACCACCAGCGTCCGGCCGTCCCGGCGGGCCGCGGCGACCAGGGTGTTCCCGGCCCGGCTGGTGTAGCCGTTCTTCACCCCGATCAGCCCGGGGTAGCGGCGCACCCCGTCCCGGCCGGTGAGCAGCCGGTTGGTGTTGTGGATCAGCGGGCCGCCCGCCGGGAAGCGGGCCGCGGCGGTGCCGGCGTACCCGGCGAACTCGGGGTTGTGCAGCCCGTGCACGGCGAAGAGCGCCAGGTCGTGGGCGGAGGAGGCCTGCCCGGCGGCGTCGTAGCCGTCGGGGGAGACCACGGTCGTGTCCCGGCCGCCGAGCGCGCCGGCCAGCGCCGTCATGTCCTCGGCGGTCCGCTCCCAGCCGCCGTTCAGCTCGGCCAGGACGTGCGCGGCGTCGTTCCCCGAGCGCAGGAACAGGCCGTTCCACAGGTCGGAGAGCCGGTACTCGCCGCCTTCTTCGAGGCCCACCACGCTGCTGCCCTCGCCGACCCCTGCCAGCTCGGACTCGGTCACCACGTGGGTGCGGTCCCCGTCGAACTTCGGCAGCAGGGTGAGGGCCAGCAGGATCTTGAGCGTGCTGGCGGGCGGCAGCCGGCGGTGGGCGTCGTGGGCGGCCAGCACCTCACCGGTGTCGGCGTCGGCGACCAGCCAGGCCCGGGCCGAGACCGGTGGCGGGGCGGGGGCCCCGGACCTCGGTTCGGCCTGTACGGCCGCGGGACCGGGGAGGAGGGCGAGCACGGCGAGGACCAGGGCCAGGGAGAACCGCCTGACCGGGAGCGCTACGGGCATGCGGTCAGGCTAGGGAGCGGCTGCCGCGGCCCGGCGCGCCCGCGCCGCCCGGCCCCCCGACCGGGGTGGCACCGCCCGCATCCGGAGCAACCGCGACGCCGGCCGGCGGCACCCGGCCGGCGGGCACGCCTGCGGGGCGGGAGCCGGCCGGCTCCCGCCCCGCAGGCGGTCGTGCCACTCGTCCTACGGGGTGGTCTTGCCCACCTCCAGGTCCGCCGTCGGGTCCTTCACCTTCCCTCCGGGCGGGCCGGCCGCGGCGCTGGTGTTGTTGGCCGGCTTGGGGTCACCCGTCAGGGCGGAGACGGTGGCCGTGTTGCGGATGTCGGAGCCGTCGCCGCGGTAGTCCGGGTCCAGCTTGACGCGGATCACCCAGGTCACCGAGGCGTTGGGGGCGAGCTTGGGCAGCGGGCCGCAGGTCACGGTGCGGCCGGCGGTGCACCCCGGGTCGCCCGAGACGAACTGCAGCGCGGTGGGGAGGGTGTCGCTGACGGACACCTGCTCGGCCTGGGAGGGGCCGTTGTTGGTGACGGTCAGGGCGTAGTCGAAGGACTCGCCCGGGGCCACCGGTGCCGTCTGGACCGGCCGCTTGGTGATGGCGAGGTCGGCGGCGGGCTCGGCGACGTGACCGCCGGGGACGTCGGCGGTGTTGGAGTCGTTCTCGCTCGCCGGGTCGATGTTGTCCGCCGTCACGCGGGCGGTGTTCTTGAGGTCGCTGCCGTCGCCGGCGTAGCCGGGGTCGACCCGCACGGTCAGCCGGTATTCCACCGTCTCGCCGACCTTGAGCGGGGTGGCCCGCCGGCAGGAGACGATCCGGCCGGACACCTCGCAGCCGGCCGGCGAGGAGCTGACGTAGGTCAGGCCCTCCGGCAGGGAGTCGGTGAGCTTGACGTTGTAGGCGTCCGCGGAGGGGCCGTTGTTGGTGACCCGGATGCGGTAGTCGAAGGTCTCGCCGGGCACCGGCGCCTTGCCGCCCAGCGCCTCCTTGGTCACCGCCAGGTCGGCGGTGGGCTTGTTGACCTTGCTGCCGGGCAGGCCGGCGGGGCTGCTGGTGTTGTTGGCCGGCTTGGGGTCCTTGGTCGTGGAGGTGGCGGTCGCGGTGTTGCGGATGTCCGAGCCGTCACCGGTGTAGTTGCTGTCCAGCCGGACCGTGAAGCGCCAGCTCTTGGAGCCGTTGGGGTCCAGGACGGCCACCGGGCCGCAGGTGACGGTGCCGTCGGTGTCCGTGCAGCCGTCGGCGGAGGAGACGAAGGTCAGCTGCGCGGGCAGCTTGTCGGTCACCGAGGTGCCCAGGGCCCGGGACGGGCCGTCGTTGGTGGCGGTGACCACGTAGTCGAAGGTCTGTCCGGGCGCGATCGGCGTGTCCGTGGCGGGCCGCTTGGCCGTCCACACGTCCGCCTGCGGCTCGGTGACCCCGCCCGGCGGCAGGACCGGCTTCGAGGTGTTGTCGGCGGGCTCCGGGTCCTTCGAGGCGGAGCTGGAGGTCGCCGTGTTGTGCAGGTCGCCGTCGCCGGTGCGGTAGGCCGGGTCGAGCTTCACCTTGAACGTCCAGACCACCTCGCCGCCCGGCACCAGCCGGGCCAGCGGGCCGCAGGTGACCTTCTGCCCCGAGACGGTGCAGGGGTCGGCCGAGGAGACGAAGGTCAGCCCGGCGGGCAGGGTGTCGGTCACCGTGACGTTGCGGGCGTCCGAGGGACCCTTGTTGGAGGTGCGGATCTCGTACTCGAACTCCTGCCCGGGCACGGTCGGTCCGGGGCCCAGCGGTGTCTTCACCGTGGCCAGGTCCGACACCGGGTCGAAGGGCCCCGGCGGGATGACCGGGCCGGGCGAGTTGTTGTCGGGCGTGGGGTCGGTGGCGTCCGAGGTCCCGGTCGCGCTGTTGCCCAGGTCGGAGCCGTCGCCCTGGTACGAGGCGCTGAGCCGGGCCTGGAAGGTCCAGCTCTTGCTCTGCCCGACGCTCAGCTCGGGCTCGGGGCCGCAGGTGACGGTCTGCGCCGTGGCGGTGCAGCCGTCGGCGGAGCCCACGAAGGTGATGCCGGCGGGCAGGTGGTCCTTGGCCGTCACGTTCCGCGCCACGGACGGGCCGTGGTTGGTGGCGGTGAGGGTGTACGTGATGATCTCGCCGGGCGCCCGGACGGTGCGGGCGGTGACCTCGATCTGCTCACCGGTCCGGGCCGGGGCGGCGGGGGCCCGCCCGGTCACGGCCGCGGTCCGGCCGGCCGCCGCCGTGGCGGCCACGGCGGCCGGGGCGGTGCACAGGGGTGCCGCGCAGAGCAGCGCGGCCAGGGCCCACGCTGCGGGCCGCCGGCCTGGGGTGGTCGTCATCGCATCGTTTCCGTTCGTGCGCAGTCGCCGTACAGGGGGAGTACGGAAGTCTTTGAGGAGGGGGCCGCGGGGTCAGCCCTTGACGGCCTTCTTGGTGAGTTCCAGATCGGCGGTGGGCGCCCGGACGGCGCCGCCGGGCGGGCCGGCCGTGGCGCTGTTGTTGCCGGCCACCGGGTCGGGCGTGGTCGCCCGGACCGTCGCGGTGTTGAGGAGGGTGGTGCCGTCGCCGACGTAGCCGGGGTCGATCCGGACGGTGAAGAACCACGTCACGCTCTTGCCCGGGTCCAGGGTCGCCGCCGGGCCGCAGGTCAGGTTCCGGCCGTCGGCCGTGCATCCGGTGACCGGCGGGACGAGCGTGAGGGCGGTGGGCAGCGGGTCGGTGACCGTCACCCCGCGGGCCACCGAGGGTCCGGCGTTGCTCACCGACAGCCGGTACAGGAACGTCTCGCCGGGGGCGATCCGGGGTCGCGTGGTGGGTTGCTTGATGAGGGCGAGGTCGGCCCGGGGGACCGGCGCGCCGCCCGGCGGACCGGCCGCCGTACCCGAGTCGTTCGAGGCCACCGGGTCGGGCACGCCGTGCCTGACGGTGGCGGTGTTGGCCAGGTCCGTGCCGTCGCCGGTGTACGCCGGGTCCAGGACCACCTTGACCGTCCAGGAGGTCTTCGCCCCGGCGGCCAGGGTGGCGCGTACCGGGCAGCTGAGGCGGCGGCCGTCCGCGGTGCAGCCGTCCGGCGAGGAGACGAAGGACAGCGGGGCGGGCAGGGTGTCGGAGACGGTGACGTCCGTGGTGTCCGAAGGCCCGAGGTCGGAGGCGGTGATCCGGTAGTCGAAGCTCTCCCCGGGCGCGATCGGCCCGGCGCCCAGGGCCTCCTTGAGGACGCTCACGTCGGCCCGGGCGGTGACCGTCGTGGCCGGCGAGGTGGCGGTGTTGTCCGCGGGGTTGGTGTCGGAGCGGTCGGCCGGGGCGGTCACGGTCGCGGTGTTCCTCAGCGTTGCCGGCTGGGCGGGAGCGGTGCCCTTGACGGTGTAGGTGACCGTGCCGCCGCGTTTCAGGTCCGCCGTGGTGTTGAGGACGCTTCCGCTGCCGGAGGCCTTGCCGCAGGCGCTGCCGGTGTCGGCCTTGCAGGTCCAGCTCACGTCCGTGAGGTCCGGGACGGTGTCCTTGACCAGTGCTCCGGACACGTCGTTGGCCGCGCTGTTGGAGACGGTCACCGTGTAGGTGACGGGGCCGCCACCGGCCGCGACCGTGGTGACGTCCACCGACTTCCGCACCGTCAGGTCCACCGGCACGTTGATCTTCAGCTCGTCGATCTCGTGGGTGTTGGTGGCCGCCCCGGTCCCCGCCGAGAAACCGATCTTGAGGGTGGCGGGGAGGGCGGGCTGGTTGGCGATGGTGGTCACGTCGAAGTCGGTGATCAGCTGGGTCATGTCGGTTCCGGGCCCGCTGTTGGACCACACCGACAGCAGCATCTTCTTGCCGCTGGGCAGCAGGGAGACACGGATGGTGCGCTTCTTGTCCCGGGTGCCGGTCTCCACCGTCTTGCCGGGCGGCGTCGCGGCGGTGCCGAACCGGTAGCCGGTGGAGAGGTTTCCGCCGCCGCGCACGACGATCTTGTTGGGGTCGGTGCCCGGCCCGCCGTTGCCCACGCCGGACGAGGAGAAGTTCCCGAACTCGTCCAGCCCGATGCCGAGGTACCCGCCGGGGACGCCCGCCTTCCCCGTGCAGACGGAGCCGGACATGGAACAGGCGTAGCCGAGCGCGCCGCCGAACCCGCCGGCGCCATCCGCCGCCGCTCCGTCGGTGAGGTAGAAGGCCAGCCCGTCCCCGCGCTTGCCGTCGTACGCGGTGCCGCCGTAGGTGGCGTACGTGAACTCGGCGACGAAGCCGAGGTCGGAGGAGAACGAGTCCTTCATCTTCCAGGTGCCCGCCTGGCTGGCGCTGGCCGAGGTGAGCCGGAGCCAGCCGGCGTCCGGGTACGCGGCGGTGCCCGAGGCGGTGCCCGAGTTGGTGGCGCTGTCGAAGGGCTCGGACACCGGGAAGGCCACGGCCGCCCGGGGCCGCGCGGGCTCCGCACCGGCCGCCGCGGGCAGCGCGGGCAGGGCCAGCCCGGCCGCGCACAGCAGGGCGACGGCCGCCCGGCGCAGCCGTCCGCGGCCCGCGCCCCTCACGCGCTCCCCCCGGTCCGCCGGGTCCGGCGGGCGGCGGCCGTCCGCAGCCCGGCGCCCGCCGCGACCAGCGCGCCGGCCGCCCACATCAGCCAGCCCGGCAGCCGGGCGCCGGAGTCCGCCAGGTCACCGCGGTCGTGGTGGTCGCCCTCGTGGTGGCCGTGCTGCCCGCCGTCCCCGTTCCCGCCGCTGCCGTGGTCGCCCTCGTGGCCGCCGTGGCCCTCGGAACCCTCGCGCAGGCAGAGCGGCTTGCCGCCGGGGGCGGTGGTACCGGGCCGGTTGGCGTTGTCCGACGGGTCCGGGTCGCGGCTGTCCGAGGTGACCCGCGCGATGTTGTCCACCGGGGTGCAGCGGTGCTGGGGCGTGGCGGACCGCTCCCGGCCCGCCGCCCGGACGGTGATCCGGTACTCGGCCCGGGCGCCCGCGGCCAGCCGGTCCCGCTGCGGGCACACCACCCGCCGCCGGTCCGCGCCCTCGGCCGTGCAGCCGTCGGGGGAGGAGAGGAACACCAGCTGCTCCGGCAGCCGGTCGGTGACCTCGACGCCGCGGGCGGCGGCCGGGCCGTGGTTGACCACGGTGACGCGGTAGGTGAACCGCTCGCCGCGCTCGACCGTGCTCCGGCCGTGGTCCAGCAGCGCGGTCTTGGCGAGCGCGAGGTCCGCCGTGCCGGTGTCCGGCGGGACCTTCAGCCCGGTCAGCGAGGTCTTGTTGTTGTCCGGCACCGGGTCGGCCGTACCGGAGCCGACCTCGGCCTCGTTGACGACGTCCGAGCCGTCGCCCGCGTACCCGTCCGCCAGCCGCACGGTGATGACCCAGGTGCGGGTGGCGCCCACGGCCAGCACGGGCAGCGGGCCGCAGCGCACGGTCCGGCCGGCGGCGGTGCAGCCGTCCGCGGAGGAGACGAACTCCAGCTGGGCCGGCAGCCGGTCGGTGACCACGACCTCCCGGGCCGTGGAGGGGCCGTGGTTGGTGGCCGTCAGGAGGTAGTCGAAGGTCTCCGCCACGGCCTGGACCGCCTGCTCCGCGGGCTCGGCGGGCTCCTCGGCGGCGGCCGGCCGCCGCACGGCGGCCGTGACCGTCAGGTCCGCCGACCGGCCCGCCCGCTGCGGGTCGTCGGCGTCCGGGCTGCCGGAGCCCGCCGGCGACGCCGGGCCGCCGCCGGTGCTCCCGGACGGTACGGGCGTCCCGGACGCGGACTCCGGGGCGGCCGGGGAGACCCCGGTGGTGGCCGGTCCCGACACGGACGGGCCGGTGTCGGGGCCGGGGGCCGCCGCGGCCGGCGGCGGACCGGCCAGCAGCAGGCAGGCCGCCGCCCCCGCACACACCGTCAGGACACCCCGCCGGGGCCCCCGGGCCGCCGGACCGTAGGAGACGCTTCGCATCGCTCACCCTTCACATGGCGCACGGGCAGGGCCCTCGCCAGGCGGAACCCACGCGGGCATCTCTTCACACTTATTGGCCTCGGTGATCATCGCGCCGCGCCGCCTTGCCGCCTGCGGGTGACCACATTCCTTCCGTCGGCCCTGTGACGGACCGGTTCCGGCCCGCGCCCTGCGAAGACCGGGTGGCGGTACCAGACGGGATGTCAGACTGGCGGCGACGGACGGCCGGACGCGGATCCGGCGGACCGGGAGCCGAGCCCAGGAGGCAGCCACCGTGACCATCGGAGCGGACGGGCCGGTCCCGGCCATGCGGCCCGCGGTGCAGGAGACCTACGGTCCCGCCGACCTCAGCGCGGAACCGGGCTTCGCGGGCGGGTTCATCAACTTCGGCTACTGGCGGGGCATCGAACTGGGCCTGCCGCTGGGCGAGCCGGAGCGGGTGCGCAGCCAGCAGGAGATGTACCGGAGGGTCCTGGCGGCCGCGGGGCCGCTCGGGGAACGGCGGGTGGTGGAGGTCGGGTGCGGGCTCGGGATGGGCTGCGCGCTGGCCCTGGACGAGTACCGGCCCGCCGCGGTCACCGGCATGGACATCCACCCGGACCAGCTCGCCCGGGCCCGCGCCGCCCACGGCGACCGGCTGGCGGCCGCGCCGGACCGGCTGCGGTTCGTGCGGGGGGCGGCGGAGCGGATGCCCTTCGGTGACGGCGAGTTCGACGCGGTGGTGAGCGTGGAGGCGGCCCAGCACTTCCCCGACCTGGCGGCCTTCGCGGCCGAGGCGGCCCGGGTGCTGGCCCCCGGCGGGCGGCTGGCGCTGGCCAGCTTCTTCGCCGACCCGGCCGAAGGGCGGGCGGCGGAGCTGGCGGCGCTGCTGCCGAGTTTCGCCGACGGCCTGGACATCGCCCGGCCGGTGGCCGCGCTGACTGCTCCGCTGGCCGTGGCGGGCCTGACGGACATCCGGGTGGAGCCGATCGGCGCGGACGTCTGGCCGGGCCTGGACGCGTGGCTCTCCCGCCTGCTGCCCCCCGGCGCGTGGCCGCGCAACTTCCTCCCCGCCTACCGCCGAGGCCTCCTCGACTACCACGTCATCACAGCCCGCCACCCTTAGCCTCCGGCGCCCCCTCGCCCTGTACTTGGCCCTGGCCTGCCGCCTGGCGGTGGCTGGCCGTCTGCCGTGCGGCGGGGCATACCCAGCCTCGCCGGCGTTTGAGGCGACCGTCGCGGAGCGGCGGTGCGGGGTTCGGGGCGGAGCCCCGCTGTCCCCCTTACCCAGCCTCGCCGGCGTTTGAGGCGCGGGGGCTCCGGGGGCGGCGCCCGCCGGTTTCGGGAAGGGGCGGGGTGGGGTCTGGCTCCGCGCAGCGGCCGGGCGCGGGCCCGGATG